>JAFAWJ010001121.1 GCA_019242065.1 Chloroflexota bacterium | reverse complement strand
GCCGATTCGCGACCTGCCGAGTGGCAGTCGGCCGTGATGCCGACCGGTGAACCGGGCAGCCGCAAGCCGTCGAAGGCGGCAGCGTCTTCGTGCCGCACATGGACAACCGAATGGCGTCCTGGCGTTTGCGCAAGGCTTCCATGATGCCGTTGAGCCGTCACCGGGTCGGCCGAAGACGGTATCGACATGCCAATCGATCAGGCGCCGGACGAGAACGTCGGCGGTGGTTTGCGCCGCCATGGTGCGACACTCGCAAACTGCGTACCGGCGTTCGTCACCTTCCGGGCATCGGCACGCGGCCGTACGCCTGGTCGAGCAATGCGTACACACGCGTGTCGACCACCGGCGAGGTCCCGCGCTTTACGGCATGTCGGAACTCGCGCAGCGTATCTTCGCGAAGCGTGGTTTCACGGTCCGCCACAACCTCACCGTCGACGGCGGTGCGAAAGTGAAAGAAACTTCCGTCGACGTTTTCCCAGCGCAACATCGCCGTCTGGAGGTGGACCTCGAGTGAAATCTCGGTCGTCGGCAGCGGGGCGTTCCAGCTCACGGCGATGTGGACCGGCACGCCGTCCGCCTCCAGACCGAGGTCTGCCGCGCGTTCGACCGGCCCGTCGCTCGACATGGAGATGCTCTCGAGGCGGACCTGATCGGGGGCGAGCAGCCACAAGCTGAGGTCCAGCAGATGCACGCCGAGATCGGTCAGGGCACCTCCGCCACTGAGATTGGGCTCGAAGAACCATCGCTTCTCAGCGCCCGGCCCGTAGATATTGTGGAAGACGGCCCGTATGCCACGGATGCGGCTCTCGGCTGAGACGCGTTGCCGAAGCACAGCCATAGTCTCCAGAAAGCGGTACGTGTAGTCGACGAACAGGACACGACCGGCCCGCTCGGCCGCCGCCAGCGTGGCCTGGGCGGCGTCGCTGGTCAGCGCCAGCGGCTTCTGAACCAGCACGTGGCGGCCCGCGGCTAGCGCAGCCTGCGCCTGCGGTGGATGCAACGCATTTGGCGTGCAGATGACAATGGCGTCGACACCGGGCACGTGCAGCAGGTCTTCGAAATCCTCGCCGGACCAGGCGATACGGTAGCGTTCCGCAACCGCCCGTGCTCGACCCGCCACCACGTCCTGTACGGCAACGACCGAGAGGCCATCGGCGCGGAGCGCGTCCTGGATGAGCGACTCGCCGAGCCACCCTGCGCCGGCGACACCCAGGCCCAGAGTCACGGCCGGACGAGAGCCTTGATAAATCCAGCGGGGTGCGCGTCGGCAGCGACAAACGCATCGGCAGCCTCTGGCAACTGCCAGGTATGGCACAACAGTAGCGGCAACGGTCGACAGCGCAGGATCTCGAACGCACCCAGTAGCGCGGCTACGTGCACACCGGGCTGGCGTGTATGCGCATTGACGACGTCGATACCCTTCCAGTTCCAGCTCTGCATGTTGACGGTTCTTGGCCCGTCTGCATGGTAACCGGCGATCACCAGCCGACCGCCATAGGCGGTCAACCAGGTAGCAACGTCGAGCGACTGCTGGACACCGGCGGCTTCGACCACAATCGGGAAGCTGTCCCATGCGGTGTCAGGGATAGACGAGAAGTCGTAGACAGCTCCCGCGCCCAGCCGAGTCGCCAGCGCCCGACTCTCAGCGCGACGTGCGACCGCGATCCAGTCGCCCACCATGTCGGGCAACAGGTGCGCAATCAACGCCGCGAGGTAGCCAAAGCCGACCAGCGCCACGCGGTCGCCAGGGCGGATGCCCGCACGATGAATAACATGCATGGCGCACGCCAGCGGCTCGCCCAGGAGTGGGTCCGGACCGAACTCCGCGGGAATGGGCACCAGCTCTTCGGCGAGCGCCGTCCCGAGCTCGGCGAATCCGTTCCACATCAGACCCGTCACGCGCTGGCCGATACTGAGACTGGTGACCTCCGGCCCGAGGCCGACGATCCTGCCACACGTCTCGTGACCGGGCGCGCCCGGTGACAGCGGAAACTCGACTCCAGGCACGCCGCGCCAGACGTTCAGGTCGGAGCCGCACACGCCGCACGCTTCGATGCGCACCAGCACCTCGCGCGGGCCGGGAGTCGGTTCAGGGACCTCGATGCACGCGACCTGCCGCGGTGCGGCGAACCTCAGCGCACGCACGAGGGCCTCACGGCACCGCGTTCGATCACTCCCTTGAGGCTACCGATCATGACATGGACTTGCCACGTCCCACGCGGAAATGTGTATTTCTGCACATCGCGGCGCGCACGAATCCTGCATACAGCACGCGCGGTTGCACTTCACCATCTTTGGCCTCACCCTCTCGTCGGCCTGGGCCAACGGGCACGCGACGCCCCTGCGCGCACTGCTCAAAGGACTTGAACGCCTGGGCCACACCTCGACGTTTTTCGAGCGCGACGTCGAGTACTACGCCCGGCACCGCGACCTTGTAGTTCCTGACTTTTGTGAACTGGTGCTGTACTCCAACTGGGAAAGCGTCCGCAATCGCGCCAGGGCTGCCCTTCGAAACGCCGACGTGGGTATGGTCACCTCCTACTGCCCCGATGGCCTGGCCGCGTGTCAACTCCTTCTCGACACGCCTGGTCCACTGCACACGTTTTATGACATGGATGCCCCGGTGACGCTCTCGGCACTCGCGGACCACGGGCTCGCAGTGCCCGACGGTGCGCAGTATCTCACGCCCGACCTCATCCCTGGGTTCGACCTCTATCTCAGTTTCACCGGCGGGCCCATACTCGAGACACTCTGCCGCGTGTGGGGTGCGCGACGGACCGCTACACTGTACGGTTCGGTCGATCCGGACGTGCACCTGCGCGCCGACGATCCGCCCGAGCACTATCGCTGCGCGCTCGGCTATCTGGGCACCTACGCGGCGGACCGCCAGCCAGCCCTCGAACGCCTGCTCCTCGAGCCCGCTCGGTTCTGCTCGGAGGAACATTTCGTCGTCGCCGGATCACTGTATCCCGGCGAACTGAACTGGCCCCGCAACACCAGCAGGCTAGCGCACCTCGATCCGCCGCGGCACGCGGCCTTTTATTCGGCGAATCGGTTGACCCTGAACATCACACGGCAAGCCATGCGCGAATGGGGCTATACGCCATCAGGCCGCGTCTTCGAGGCGGCCGCGTGTGGCACGCCCATCGTGACGGACCGGTGGCCCGGAGTCGACGCCTTTTTCGAACCAGGCACCGAGATCATCGTCGCCGACGGTGCCGAAGACGTCATGGCGGCGCTGGCGCTCGACCAGACGGACCTCGGGCGCATCGCCGCCGCGGCTCGCGAACGAGTGCTGAGTCAGCACACAGGTCTCGCCCGTGCCAAAGAACTGGTAGTCGCGTGTGAGGCCGCGGCATGCTAGGCATCGTGCCGGCGGCGGGCGCTGGCAGCCGACTCCAACCGCTAGCCTTCTCCAAGGAGATGTTGCCGGTGGGCAGCACCGTCGACGAAGCGGGCGTCGAGCGTCCTCGAGCGGTCAGCGAATTCCTGGTCGAGCGCATGCTGCACGCCGGCGCCGATCGCATCTGTTTCGTGCTCTCGCCAGATAAGACCGACATCCTCACCTACTACGCGCGGCACCCCGCCGCGCGGCGCTGCTGCTATGTCGTCCAGGAGCAACCGCGTGGGCTGTGCGATGCGCTGTTCCGTGGACTCCAGGTCCTGCGCCCGGACGAAGAGGTGCTCATCGGCTTGCCAGATACGGTGTGGTTTCCGGCCGAGGGCTTCGACGCCCTCGGCAGCGGTCAATTGGCGTTCCTCCTCTTTCCTGTCGACCACCCGGAGCACTTCGACGCGGTAGTTACGCGCGGAGAGACCGTCCTCGAAATTCAGGTCAAGGCCATGCGACCGGCGACGCAGTGGGTATGGGGCGCTTTCCGCATGCCGGGGCGAGTATTCCAACAGCTGCACGCAATCTGGTCGGAGCCAGACCGCGGCGACGAATACGTGGGCACACTCGTGAACGAATTCTTGCGGCGCGGCGGCATCGCGCGCGGCGTTTCGGCCGGCCAGCGCTATTTCGATGTCGGCACGATCGAGGGCTACCGTGCGGCGATGGACGCACTGCGTCAGCCGGCGATCGTCTAATAGGTCAAAATCTTCTCGTGAAACACAAGCAGAACGTTCCTTCACCATGTGCTACGTCAGCGACCGAGGACATGCAGAAATGCACAACTCGGCGACTCGCTTCGTTGACCCACGGACTCTGGCGCTAAGCTGTGTCCAGCGGCATGCCGTCCGTGTCACTACACGCGCAAATTTCTGATCTCGGCCCGTGGTTCCACAACCTGCGTCTGCAAGACCAGAGTCGCGCGGAGGAAGTCCAGACCGCGCCTGAGCACCCGCTGGGCGATTTTCCGGCCAACTTCTGGCAATTCTTCCAGCAGGCGGTGCCTACCGACCTGCGCGGCAAGTCGGTGCTGGATATCGGCTGCAACGCTGGCTTCTACTCGTTCGAGATGAAACGCCGTGGCGCCAGCCGTGTTCTCGGCGTGGACCACGACCCTCTCTACCTCGCGCAAGCGCGCTTCGCACGCGAGCAACTGAACCTCGACGTGGACTTCCGACAAGGCGACGTGTATGACATCGACACGGTCGTCGGCAATCAGACCTTCGATTTCGTCGTCTTCATGGGTGTGCTGTACCACTTGCGCCATCCGTTGTACGCGCTCGAGAAAGTCGCCCGTCTGGTCGGAGGCCGACTGCTCTTTCAGTCAATGGAGCGCGGCAGCTGGGACGTCGCTGAGTTCGCGGACGACTTTCCGTTCTCCGAACGCGAGGTCTTTTTCGACGAACGCTTTCCGCGCATGTACTTCGTCGAGCATCGCTACGCGGGCGACGCGACCAACTGGTGGATTCCCAACCCTGCCTGCACACGCGCGCTGCTGCGCAGCTGCGGACTGCGGGTCGTCGAACACCCCTGTCAAGAAGTGTACGTGTGCGAGCCGGAGGCCGGCGCGACGTGATCGAAGCGGTCATGCTGTGGAACGAGCCGAACAATCTGTCGCACTGGGATCGCGCACAGGACGAAGACTGGTCGCAGTTTTCGGAAATGACGCGGCTGGCTGGCGAACGCGTGCGGCGCATCGCTCCGGGTCTGACGCGGGTGCTCGGTGGCATCTCGCCGATCGACCCCAGGTTCGTCCAGAACGTCTTCGGCCGCGGCGTCGACGACGCGGTGGACGTCGTCGCCGTACATGGCTTTCCGCTGGACTGGAATCGCTGGCACCTGGCAGAGTGGCCGCGACGGGTGCAGGCGGTCCGCGACGTCGCCGGCGGAAAGCCAGTGTGGGCCACCGAAGTGGGCGCCTCGAGCATCGCGTCTGACACGCTTCAGGCGTGGGCGGTCGACGCCATGCTCGAACACCTCTCGTGCTCGGCCGAGCGCGTGTTCTGGTATGCGCTGATGGACCTGCCAGAGCGCTGGGAGGCGGTGACCCGCCACCGCGGCTCCGAAGGCATGGCCTATTTCCGCCATTTTCGCATGGGTGTCTTCGACGCCATGGGCCAGCCGAAACCAGCCGCCGCCCGATTGGCGCGTTGGGTTTCGCGCGGAACCGGCGTCTGCGAGTGGGTCTACTGGCGCGAAGAAGCTCGCTTTGTGGAGATGCTGCGCGTGCTCGAAACGCTTGGCGTGCGCCGCCTTCGCACCGGCATCGGCTGGGCAGATTGGGATCGACCCGGTGCCGAAGGCTGGTTCGATTCCGTCATGCAGCGCCTGGAGCCTTACGACGTGACGCTCACGCTATGCTTCACACCGGCGCGGGCCGCGCGTGTCCCCCATCACACGAGTCCGCCCGTGCACCTGGAAGACTTCGCCGACTTTTGCGAAACCATGGTGCGCCGCTATGCGAATTTGAGCCCTGCAATAGGTGCGCGTAGACTTGATCGAACTTGCGACGACTTGAGCGGTGTTGTAGCCTCACTAGAGGATCCGTCAGGACCCTGAAAGATTGTCTCGACACTGAGACGGGCAGGCGTCGGGACCAGGTGGTTTCACGGCTTGAACGAAGAACGTCTGCTCACAGTGCAGGAGGTGGCGGAGCGCGTGCGCTCGTCGCCCGAAACCGTACGGCGGTGGATCCGCAGGGGCACGCTTCGTGCGGTCCGCCCCGGCGGGAACAAGCTCGGGTATCGAGTGCCCGAGTCCGAGCTCCGGCGGTTCACGGCGTTGCCTCCCACACCTGAGGATACGCCTCCGTCAAGCGGCGACTGAAGCCCTGCGCCTGTTCGGATCGCGCAACTCAGGTTCAAGGAGGCAACGGCGTGCACATCATCGTTACGGGCGGCGCCGGATTCATCGGCAGCAACATGTCGGCGGCGCTCTTGCGGGATGGGCACCGCGTCACTGTCTTCGACAGTCTGGCTCGGCCCGGGAGCGAGCGCAACCTGGAGTGGCTCCAGACGCTGGCACCAGCTGGGCGCTTGCGTTTCGCCCAGTCCGACGTACGCGACTTCGAAGCCGTCCAATCGGTTGTCGGAGCGCGGGACGTGCACGTCGTCTTCCACTTCGCCGCCCAGACCGCCGTGACCCGTTCACTGGTGGAGCCGCGCGAAGACTTCGACGTCAATCTCTCCGGTACCCACAATGTCCTGGAAGCTGTCCGCCGCAGCACAGCGCCGACGCCTCCGGCGCTGTTTTTCACCTCGACCAACAAGGTCTACGGCGCGCTCGGACGGCGGCCCGTGTGTGAGGGGCTCACACGCTTCCATTTCTCCGAGCCGGACGTCGACGCGCGAGGTATCGGCGAATCCGAACCGCTGGATTTCCACTCGCCGTACGGCTGCTCGAAGGGCGCCGCCGACCAGTACGTGCACGACTACTCGCGTATCTACGACCTGCGAACCGTGGTGTTCCGCATGTCCTGCATCTTTGGCCCACGCCAGTTCGGCAACGAGGATCAGGGCTGGGTCG
Organism: Chloroflexota bacterium; assembly: GCA_019242065.1. Next base: position 3,229 of record JAFAWJ010001121.1, on the reverse strand, counting down.
CGCACTTCATGCGCGCCGTGGCTGAGAGTCGTCCGCTCACCATCTACGGCAACGGCAAGCAAGTGCGCGACCTCCTGTACGTCGACGACCTGGTGCGCGCCTTCCAGCTTGCCTCGTTGCGCATCGACCGAACGGCTGGCAACGTTTACAATATCGGTGGCGGTCCGTCCAACGCACTCTCGATCTGGCACGAGCTGGAGCCGCGCCTCGAGGCGCTCGCCGGCCATCCAGTCCACGTCAGTCGCGGCACCTGGCGTCCGGGCGATCAGCCAATCTACGTCAGCGACACGCGCAAAGCGCAGCGCGACTTTGGTTGGCAGCCGCTGGTCCACGTCGACGAAGGTCTGCAGCGACTGTGGGCCTGGGCGTGTCACCTGGCCGACGCACCTCACCTCAACGCTCACGCGACCGACGACGACCGCAACGGACATGTGATCGATACGCCAGACGACGCGGTCTTTGGACGGACGTCGGTCGAGGTTGGGCTCAGCACGTGAGTCGACCGCGTGTCCTGCTCACGACGGATGTGGTCGGCGGCGTGTGGGATTTCAGCCTGAGCCTGGCAAACGAACTCCGCTCGGGCGCCGAGGTAACCCTCCTGGCGTTCGGCGAGCCGTCAGCCGACCAGTGTCTCGAGGCCCGGATGGCCGACGTGCGCCTGAGCGCGGAACCACTCAAGCTTGAATGGATGCAGGATTCCGATGACGACGTCCGCCGCACACGAAAGAGCGTCGCGCGCGTGGCCGCCAGCGGATTCGACCTGATCCACGCCAACCAGTTCGCCGCCGCCTGCGCCGACGTCGAAGTTCCGGTGGTGCTGACGCTGCACAGCGATGTGCTCAGCTGGCGACGCTGGACGCTCGGTACCTCTGGGGTTCCGGCAGAGTGGCAAGCCTATGTCAGGCTGGTCCGCGAGGCGCTGGAGCGCGCGACCTGCGTCGTGGCGGTCTCGAGTTTTCTCGCGGACCAGGTCCACGACCTGTATGGCTGCATTCGCGATATTCGCGTCATCCACAATGGTTGGTCGGCGACGTCCACCTCTGGCAGCAAGCAACCCATCACGTTGGTGGCTGGGCGGATGTGGGATGCCGCCAAGAACCTGGCGCTCGCGGCTCGCGCGGCCCAGGGCTGGTCACCCGGCGACGTGCTCGTCGCCGGCGAGCTGCGTCATCCGGAAGCGGGCTCCAGCGCCGAAGTCCCGCCGCCACTCCGCCCGCTAGGACATCTGCGCCGTCGTGCGCTCGAGCGCGTGCTCGACCAGGCCAGCGTGTATCTCTCACCCGCGCGCTACGATCCGTTCGGCTTGCTCCCGCTCCAAGCGGCGCAGCACGGCTGTGCCTTGCTTCTCGCCGACATTCCCTCCTATCGCGAGCTCTGGAACGACGCCGCGACCTTCTTCCGATCCGACGATGCGGCGGACCTGCAGCGCGCGTGGCGAGCCCTGCTGGCCGACCCCGCTCGGCGTGTCGAGTTGGGCGAAGCCGCCCGCGCCCGAGCGGCGGCCTGCTTCTCCGCCACGCGCATGGCGGCCGACTATCGAGAGGTCTATCGCGCAGCCTGCCGGAGGACGGTCGCGTGACACGCTTTGCCTTCTTCTACCATTCGCTGATTTCAGACTGGAACCACGGCAACGCACACTTTCTGCGCGGCATCATGCGCGCGCTCCAGGCGCGTGGCCACGCCGTCATCTGTTATGAAGAGCGGGATAACTGGTCGCTGCACAATCTCCTGGACATCGCGCCAGAGGCAATCTCCGATTTCACCAGCCGCTTTCCCGATCTCGCATTCGATCGCTTCGTCCTGGACGACGACCTGGACCCCTGGCTGCGAGCCCGCCTGACCGACGCCGACGTGTGCGTCGTGCACGAATGGAACCCGCCCCAGGTCGTCCGCCGCTGCGCGGAGCTGTGCGCCGATATGGGCAAACAGGCGTACTTCCACGACACCCATTACCGCGTCGTACTCGACGACGCGTACCGCACCTCGCTTGGGCTCGAAGCGTTTACCGGCATCCTCGCTTACAGTCCATCCCTGGCTGAGCGCTACCAGGCGCTGGGCTTCGAGCGCGTCAGGGTGCTGCACGAGGCGGCCGATGTCACGGTATTCTCACCACTGGGTCTGCCGAAGATGACTGACGTCGTCTTCGTCGGCAACTACGGTGACGGCGACCGCTCCGACGAACTGGAGGATTTCGTCTTCGACATCCGTCCGGCACTACCGGACCTCACGTTCGCGGTGTACGGCGTACGTTACCCGGCCGAGATTGTCTCTCGGCTCACGGGCGCGCTGCGCATCGACTACCGCGGCTGGATGCCCAACGCGCTCGTGCCAAGCATCTACAGCGCAGCTAGCGTCGTGCTTCACATCCCGCGACGTCAATACGTGGAGCTTTTGCCCGGCACGCCGACGATCCGTATGTTCGAGGCGCTGGCGTGCGGCGCCTGTCTGATTTCGCTCCCGTGGGATGATACGGACCACCTGTTCGAAGCGGGCGCGGACTACGCGGTTGCCCACTCGCCTACGGAGATGCGCGATCTGATCGCCGAGCTGTGCTCGAATGAAACGGCCCGGAATGTCATCGGCGAGCATGGTCGACGGACCATTCTCGAACACCACACCTGCGGCCACCGCGCGGAACAGCTTCTGGAGATCGTGAACGCCCCACGACTGAGCCTCGCATGAAGATCGTGTTGTTCGGTAGCAGCCTGGTATCCGCCTACTGGAATGGCGCGGCAACGTATTACCGCGGGATGTGCAAGGCGCTCCACGCCCGTGGCCACCAGGTCGTCTTCGTGGAGCCGGACCTCTACGAGCGTCAGACGCACCGCGACCTGGAGACTGACCCACCTTACGCGAGTGTGCGCGTGTGTGGGGATTGGAACGACCTGGAGCGCGAAGTGCGACGCGCACGTGGGGCGGACCTGGTGGCGAAGTGCAGCGGAGTCGGCGGCTGGGACATGGAGCTGGCGTCCGCCGTCCTGGAACTGCGCGCTCCGTCCACCCTGGTCGCGTTCTGGGATGTCGACGCGCCGCAAACGCTGGCAGCCGCGCGTGCCGAACCTCCTGATTCGGCGGTGACGTTTCGCGCGTTGATCCCCGCATACGACTGGATCCTGCTGTACGGCGGGGGTCCACCGGTCGAAGCGGCCTACGCCGGGCTCGGCGCCCAGCGCACCCTGCTGCTCTACAACGCGGTCGATCCGGACGAGTACTTCCCCGTTCCACCGCA
>JAFAWJ010001054.1 GCA_019242065.1 Chloroflexota bacterium | reverse complement strand
GCGGGCAGGGCTTCCCACAGCACGCTGTCAGGGCGTCGGGGCGCACCTGGGGCGCGCAGCGTGCGCGTCGGCGTGCAGATCAGGTCGACGCTCACGTCGAACGCCTCGCGCGGAATGGCGTCCACCACCTGGGCGTCATGCACGGTCGTGGCGATGGTCACCGCGTGCGGAATGCGACGCAGCGAGCGGAGCACCGCGTACTCCAGCTCGGCGTAGCCTTCGCCCTTGCCCACGCGGTCGCCGTCGGGAGTGACCGCCACCGAGCCGAACACCAGGAGGTCGATCGACGGCAACTCGTCGAGGGCAACCGACGTGCCGATCGAAAACGCGCCCGAGATGCTGGAGGCCGCGAACAAGCGATTCGGCGCAATCGAGGCCGGGTCCAGCAGCACGAAGCCAGCCCGCAAGCGGGGTGTGGGCATCAGCAGGAGCTTGCCCTGCTTGAGCGCTCGAAAGCGGACGCCGCGCTGCGGCGCGTCGGGGTTGACCTTGATGACGCGCGCGGCGCGCCATTCTGGGGTGTGAGCCAGACGCTCGGCGGCGGCGTCGGCCTCGCGCACGTTGGGAATGCGGCCGCGGACGGGGCGCGGGAAGGTGCTGAGATTGCGGGCATCCAGGTCGCGCCAGACGCGCTCGCGGATGGACTGTTTCTGCTCGGCCGACCCCGTGATGTTGTTCAAGTCACGTGGCCAGTTGAGCCAGCTCGTACTCGAGCAACTCAGGCAGTCCCTGTTCAAGGGGGCGCGGGGCGTAGCCCAGCTCCCGCTGCGCTCGGGCGTTACTCCCCAGATACGTCGTGCCGGCCGCGACCCGCAGGTATACGGCCGAGTAGTCGCTCGGCGGTGACACCACGCGTTCGAGCACGCCTGCTATCTGGCCAGGCCACGGATCAGACGCGGGTCTGGCCGCAGCCGCGGCGCCGGAATGCCGGTCGTGCGCGACGCCAGGTTGAGGACGCCCAGCAGCGAGTACGGCGGACCGGCGATGATGTAGTTCCGTCCGGGTTGTTGGCGAAAGAATCGGCCTTGCGGACTCTGGTCGCCAGGGCCGTGTGACACGTAGCTCTCGTCCACGATGCGGCCGTGTGTGTCCCCGTTGATGGCCAGGGTACACGCCGCGGGGTATCTCCAGTTCGCGCATGACCTCGAGTACATTGCGCGTGCCCTCGACGTTGATACGTTGCCCGTCGTCGGTGCGGCATGCCCCGATCTGATACCAGCCGGCGATGTGGAAGACGCCGTCGGCGCCGGCCATCGGACCGCGCAGGCTGGATTTGTCGGTGACGTCGCCGGCGCGGACGTCCACCCCAGCAGCATGTAAATCGGTCGCACGATCCGGCCGCCACCTATTGGCGGGTCACCCGGCCGCCGATGAAGCCGGTGGCGCCGGTCACCAGATACTTCATGCGGGACGCCGACCGTCGAGGAGGACCGTCCAGGGCTCGATCGATGCGATCGTCAGCATGCCGTTGCCGGACCACGGGTCCTGGGCGAGTCTGGTGCGGATCGCCGCTTCAGACGGCGCGATCACGATGTGCAGCACATCCTCGCCGTCGTCTTCGCCGGCGCCGAGCGGACCACCGAGCAGGATGAAGCCGTCCTCGACCAGGCTGTCCATGAACCGCGCATGGGCGTCGAAACCGGCCTGTGCGCGCAGCGGTCGGGACCAGTCCCACGGGCCGCCACGTTTCACGCGTACGGCGAAGTAGCGATCAGCGTCCCTGGTCACAGAGCTGAGCATATGCGCCCGTGAGCTACAACAGGCGCATGGTCCGGGAGCAAGATCAGCCTCACGAGGCGCGCCGACGGTCCGTCACCGAACTGTACAGGACGCATTTTTCGAACGCGCATCAGGAGCGCCAGTTCCTCTCTTCGATCAGCTTCATTACGCACGCCATTCGCCACCACACGGGTCCGTTCCGCAACGTGAGCGCCGGTGGACGTCACCTGCATCACCTGGTGCTGGGCATTCTGCTGCTCCTGGGTGACGGCTATCTGTGGTTGAGCCAGCTGGGGACGGGCGAAGGCGCCTCGTCGCGGGCGGCCAGCCTCTCGACCGCGCTGGCGTACGGCGCCGGCTCGGCGCTGACGCTGGACGAATTCGCGTTGTGGTTGAACCTGAAGGACGTGTACTGGAGCCACCAGGGACGCGAAAGTCTGGACGCGGTGGCGCTGTGGGCGGGGTGCTGTCGATCGGCTTCTGGGGCAGAGCCTTCTTTCGCGCGCTCTGGCACGAAATAACCCGCGTTTGAGCTGACATACACTGCATGTCCATGGTCGAGCCGAGCGTCAGCGCCGAGGAACCGGTCTTTACGGGCTTCTTGCCCGACTCTCGGATGGGCGCACGCGCGTCTACCCCGATCATCGCCGAGCACGGCTATCTGACGCCTCAGGGCGAGTGGGGTGACGTCGAGCGTGGCAATCCCCTGCCCTACACGCTGCCGCCGGAGATCAGGCGCCAGGTGGGTCTCGAGCGCGACACCTGGCGTCTGGAGATCGTCGCCGATCCCGAAACCGACGCGGAGATCGATGCTCCGCAGTCGATCGATTTCGACACCCTGGTCGATATTGGCCGGCACCACGGCGTGCGCCTGCTCAAGGGCGTCACCTGCAACAACATCGGCGAGCCGCTCGGCATGGGCCTGTGGGAAGGCGTGCCGCTGCGCGTCCTGGTCTGGATGGCCCGCCCGGTGCGCAACATCCGTCGCGTCTTTTATTACGGCTACCACAGCGACGACCCGCGCCAGATGTTTCAGAGCTCGCTGCCGTTCGGTCGCGTGCTCGAGGAGCCGCCAGGCGAGCTACCCGTGCTGGTGGCCTACAAGCTCAACGGCGAGTTTCTGACCGGCAAGCGCGGCGGTCCGGTGCGCATGCTGGTGCCTGAGGCGTATGGCTTCAAGTCCGTGAAGTGGCTCCAGCGCGTCATCCTGACCAACAAATACGCGGCCAACGACACGTACCACGAAGGGAATAACGACCTCGACAGTCCGATGAAAACTTTCGCCCGCTTTTCGCATGTGCCCGCGTCAGAACGTGGTTCGGTCACCATGAGCGGTCTGGAGGTGGACCCGCGATCGCCGTGTACCGCGGCGGCCGACACCGTTTTTTCCGTGAGCGGCATCGCGCAGGTCGGCGTGTCAGGCCTGGCGCGGGTCGAGTGGTGGCTGCGCGCCAGTGGCGAAACTGACTGGGACGCGACGACCGACCCGTACTGTGAGCGCGGCGACTGGCAGACAGCCGAGATCCTGGGACCACCATCAGAGCGCGAGGCAATGGACCTGTCGGTGCGCGTCCAGCGGGAAGAGTGGCCGCTGCGCTACACGTTTGCGTACTGGCGCGCGACGCTGCCGCCGCTGGCAGCTGGCGAGTACGAGCTGCGCTGCCGCAGCGTGGATTTGAACGGCAACGCTCAGCCGATGCCCCGGCCGTTTGCGAAGTCAGGGCGCGCCGACATCCAGCGCGTCCTGCTTCGCGTGCAGCCGTCTGCCTGAGAGGTCAGTCCTCCGCCGTCGCGGCCGCCATCTCCATGACCTGTCCCTGGCGTGCTCCGTCCTCGACGCTGTCGTCCTGGTCTACCTGGATTTCATTCCAGGTCTTGTAGAAACCCTCGGGGCGCCACGGCGCCGCCGGCTCGCGCCCAGCTTCCAGTTCGCGCGCCAGGGTCAACAGGTAGCGACGGTAGCGGATGATCATCTCGTCGGATTTGACGAGGTGCTCCTTGCTGCGATCCGCAAATGGACCCCATTGATCTTCCTGCACGGCCAGGTCCTGGATCGTGAAGGATTTGATGCCGGTGTACGAGTACGTCTTCTGCAGATGACGATTGATCTGGTAGTCGTTGGATTTGTTTTCGGCGGGGATGGGCTTGCCCGGCAGGAGCTCCGGATAAATGAAGCCGCCGTAGCGGTATTCATTCAGCTCCTCCTCAGGCAGCGGATCGAAACTCCAGCGCAGCCTGAACCACGACGTGTGGGTATCGTCCTTTGGCACACGGAAGTTGTTGGCGTTGATGCCGAAGCCCTGTATCCCGGCGGTGGTAATCGAAGGGAGAATGAAGTGACTCGTGCCGACGCGCTTCAGCGTGCCGTTGTGCCGACGTGTCCGGAAGCACAGTCCATAGTCCATTTCTTCCGCCTCGGACTCGAAGAAGGTCACGCCTTCGAAGATGCCGCGGCTGGTGGTGAACTGCTGGCTGTTCGCGCGGTTGGTGCGGTTGCCGTCGAGCGTGCTGTGCAGGAAAAACGCGTGACTGGGATCGTAGTCGCCGTCGATGGCCTGGATGAAGTTGCACTCGATTTCGAAGCGCTTGAGGTAACGATTGGTGTCCGGCAGATCGAGCCACGGGTAATGTGGCTTGGGCGGCTCCTTGTCAGCCGGCCCAAGATACGCCCAGATGATGCCGGCTTTTTCCCAGGTCGGGTAGGCCGTCACGCGGACCTTGTCTTTGTACGACTCGCCTTCGGGTGAATTCGGAATTTCGACGCACTTGCCGGTGGTATCGAACTTCCAGCCGTGATAGACACACCGAATGCCGCACTCCTCGTTGCGTCCCCAGAACAGGTTGGCGCCGCGGTGGGGGCAATACGGATCGATGAGTCCGACCTTGCCATCGGTATCACGGAAGGCAACCAGGTCCTCACCGAGCAATCGCACCTTGACGGGTGGACTGTCCGGTCCGCCAACTTCGTCGGCAAGCACCACCGGTGTCCAGAACCGGCGGTACAGCTCTCCCATGGGTGTTCCGCGACCCACGCGGCACAGCGCATCGTTGTCGGTCTTGCTCAGCATTTCGGTGTACGGCTCCTCTCGCGCATAGGATGTACCACACCTTTACAGGTGCTGGTGCTCGATGGCCGCCAGGGCCTCGACAAAGCGCGCCTGCGGAATGCGCAGCTCAGCCAATGCCCGCGGTGGACGCGCGCGCAGCTCGGCCAGCGCGGCGCGTTGACACACCGACGCGAGGTGGGCACCGGTCAGTCCGTGACTTTCGTGCGCCAGCGCGTCGAGGTCGACGTCGTCCGCCAGCGCTAACCGACCCGCGTGGATCTGCAGGATCGCGTGGCGGTCGTCCTCGTCGGGCAGCGGAAAGTCCACCACGTACCCGAGGCGACCCGCGCTCAGCAGCGCCGGGTCAACCAGGTCGAGCCGATTGGTGGCGGCCACGACCACCACGTCGCTGAGCTCGTCGAGCGCGTCGAGCTCGCCGACCAGCTGACCCAGCAGGCGGTCAGGCGCGGCTCCCCCGACTGGCTGCCCCCGCGTCGTCGCCAGCGCGTCGAGCTGGTCGAACAGGACCAGGCACGGGGCGGCTTGACGGGCCTTGACGAACACCTGGTGCAGCATCTTCTCGGACTCGCCCAGCCACTTCGAAAACAGCATTGCAGGATCGACGCTGAGGAAGCTCAGTCCGCTGTCGTGCGCGAGCGCGCGCGCGACCAGCGACTTACCGGTGCCGCTCGGGCCACTCAGCACGATGCCAGTGGGCGGCCGGATGCCGGCCTGTCGGAACAGTTCGGGCGAGCGCCGCGGCAGGACGATGGCCGCGTCCAGGAACTCGCGGACCTCGCGCAGGCCGCCGACGTCGGCCCACGTGACATTCGGCTTCTCGACGAAGATCTCGCGAATCGCGGTCGGCTCGATCCCGCGCAGGGCGGCCAGGAAATGCCGCATTCGCACGTGGGCGCCAGTCGCGAGGGCATTCGCATCGGCGACCTCGAAACCGGCCTGTTCGAGCACGTCACGCAAAGCCAGCATGCCCGCCTCTTTACACAGGACCGCGAGATCCGCGCCGACGAAGCCATGCGTGGCGTCTGCCAGTCGCTCGAGGTCCACGTCGTCGTCGAGCGGCATCGAGCGCGAGTGGATGCGCAGAATCTCCGCGCGACTGGCGCGATTGGGTACCTGGACGGCGATTTCGCGATCGAAGCGGCCCGGGCGTCGCAGCGCGGGATCGACCAGGTCCGGCATGTTGGTCGCGGCGATCACCACCACTTTGCCACGGCCGACCAGCCCATCCATGAGCGTCAACAACTGGGCGACCACACGCTTTTCCATCTCGCCTGCGACGTTGGCTCGCTTCGGCGCGACCGCGTCGATCTCGTCGATGAAGATGATGCTGGGCGCTTTGCGCTGCGCCTCGTCGAAGATCTCGCGCAGGCGGGCTTCGCTCTCGCCGTACCACTTGTTGATGATCTCGGGCCCGTTGAGCAGCACGAAATGGGCTGAGACTTCGCTGGCGACGGCGCGCGCGATGAGCGTCTTGCCGGTGCCTGGCGGACCATGCAGCAGCACGCCGCGCGGCGGCTCGACGCCCAGGCGTTCGAACAGGGCCGGGTACTTCAACGGCAGCTCGACGAGCTCGCGGACGCGGCGCAGCTCGTCCTGCAGTCCGCCGAGGTCTTCGTAGCGCAGGCGCGGCGGCTGAGCGCCGTCGACGGCGCTTGGACCGAACCCCAGCTCGATCTGGGTGGTGTCCGTGACCACCCCGTGGCCACCCGGCTCCACGCGCTGCACGCGGACGCGGCGCAGACCGGGCACGTTGAGCTCGTCGTCCTCGGTGAGGGCCCGACCGTGCAGCGCCGCGCGCAGGCGCGAGGGTTCCAGGCGAGCGTCTGTCTCGGCGCCGGTCGGCGTCAGCTCCAGGTAGCGGGCGACCGGTGTCTGGGCCCGGCATACGGCGACGCGACCGTCGAGGCCAGCGCGCGCATTGTCGCGCAGCAGGCCGTCGAGCCGAATCAGTCCGGCGGCGTCAGGGCCGCCGTCGACGGCGCGGGCCAGCGTTGTCCGCCGGCCCGTGATTGAAAGGACCTGGTCGGCACGCAGCCCGAGTGCAGCCAGGGCGCGCGGGTCGACGCGAGCCACGCCGCGCTCGACGTCCTCGGGCAGCGCTTCGGCGACGCGCAAGTAGATGGCGCCCTCGGGCGGCTCGACGGGAGGCTCGACTGGCGTGAGGCGCTCGGCTTCTGGCGCCTGTTGCGGGCTCGACGCCGGCGCGGCGGGTTCGTCGCCAAAGTCCCAGAAGTGCTCGCCCACCATCGCTAGGGACCGACCTTTAGAGGGGTCCGACGATCGACGGGTCCAGGTCGGGATGATCGACGAAGGCCTCGCGCCATTGTTCGGTGGCCTCCAGCCAGTTGGCGTCCTGGGGCAGGAACGCGCCACCCGAGCGCACGCGATACGCCTCCGGGTGGTCCACACCTGGCGGCACCACGCCGCGATCGCGCAGGGCCAGTGCGGCCGCGATGAGTCGCCGTCGGACGCGGATGATCATGGCATCCGTGCTGCCCAGTCGCTCGCGGGTGCGATCGAAGATGGAGCCCATGCTCCAGGTCATGGCAGCGTCCTGCATGGCGGCGCCGCCCGGGATGCCGCTATAGCCCCAGCGACCCTTGTTCCCGCGCTGGATCGCGCGGTCCAGGTGAAAGTCGTTGTCGGGCGCCGCGGCGGTTCGGAAGCGGCCGAGCCAATCGGTGCTGTTGGGCAGTGTGGGGTTGCCGAAGTCGCCCCCGCCGGCGCGGCCGGCGTTCATGAAAAACGACAGTGTGTGCTCGTCGTCCATGGGCACCCGACAGATGCACGAAACTTTGTGCCCGAGCAGCCCGGGGGCCGGCATGTCGTACACCGGAAACAGAAAATACGCCAGTCGCCAGTACGTCATATCCGGCGGTCCGGCGCGCCAGGCACCCGACAGCGCGCCCGCCGGGGTGTCGACCACTTCGAAGCGGGCCGTGCGGTCCGTGATCATGTACTGGGTGTGCGAGCCCGGCTGCCGCTCCTCCGGACTGATGGAGCCGCTGTGCAGGAACCCGGCGTGGACCGTATCGATGTCGCCTTCGAGGACCTGTAGCCAGTTGGCCTCTTGCTGGCTGACGTAGACCGACATTCCCAGGTCGGGTCGCATGTTCGGCTCGAGGTCCGGCAGCGGCGGCGGCTCGACACGTGGACCCATGTACGCCCAGATCACGCCGTTGCGCTCGCGCGTTGGATAGGCGACCGCCTTGACCTTGGATTTGAAGTCCGACTCGGCGGGCTCATTGGGCATGTCGATGCACGTGCCGTCGGTGCTGAACTTCCAGCCGTGATAGACACACCGCAGTCCGGCTTCTTCATTGCGACCGAAAAACAGGCTCGCGCCGCGGTGTGGACAATTGTCCTGGATGAGCCCGACCTGGCCGAGCGTGTCGCGGAAGGCGATGAGCTTCTCGCCGAGCAGCTTGACGCGTACGGGGTCGCTGTCGGGCGCGGCTAGCTCAGAAGACAGCATCGCGGGCAGCCAGTAGTGGCGCATCAGGTTGCCCATCGGGGTTCCAGGTCCAACTCGACAGATCAGTTCGTTGTCTTCACGGCTCAGCATTGGCGCGTCTCCACGGCTACAGACTACCCCGCGGGCAGCGGCGGCGCGCGTCAGCAACAACCCGATACGCTGCAGGGCCACGGGCGTTTATGGTTGTGAGAGGCAGGAGGGAACCATGTTTGTCGTAACGTTCCACGGCGGCGGCAGCGGAGGAACCCAGACGCTGGTCTCGTATCCCGATCAGGGCGGGACCACCGGCACGGCGTATCTCGCCCAACTGACGCCGAAGGCGCCGAATGGTTTCCGCGACGTGCAGTTCCTCCCGCGGCAAGCTGGCGGGAACTTCTACCTGGTCAATTCGTACAAAACCGCCAGCGACATCTATCAGATTTCTCCATCGGCGGCCACCGCCACCCGCTTCGTGACCGGCAGTGGGGGCGGCAACGGGGCGGTGTGCTCCGTGTATCACCCGTTTGGTCTCGCCTTCGACGGCGGTCTGGATGTGCTGTATATCTCGAACCAGGACTCGAACGTCGTCGTGCGCGTCTACGGACCCAACTCAGCAACGACACCCGGTCAGCCAATGCCCTTGAATCCGGCGCTGGTAGCCGAGTTCGAAAACGGGGTGTTCCTTCCAGGCACCTTCGTCGCCAGTCACAATCCCCTCATGCCGTCGGACTGCTCGGCGACGCCGACGCCCGTGCACTCCCACCAGGGCGGCCTGCAGATGTTGCCACCGCACGCGCCGTCAAATGGGACACCTACCAACTCGGTGCGCGGCGTGGCCCTGCTCGGGTCAACTCTGTACGTCGCGGACGAAGTCGCCAGCCTAATCCGCCAGTACGACACCACTTCTGGAACATACCTCGGAGCGGTTGGCGGTGCGGGTACGTCGATCAACAGCCCGCTGCACCTGGTGGCGTATGGCGACTTGCTGTATATCGGTGTTGAGGCCGCGACGTCCAACTCTGACGCGCTGGTGGTCAGCTATAACCCGAGCACGCGGGCGCTGTCGACGGTCGTCACTCAATCGAAGTCTGACCTGCCCATCAAGCACCCGTCCGGGATGACTTTTGACGGTCAGGGCAACTTCTATCTGGCGGATCTGGACAATGCGGTCGTGTACAGGTTCGATTCCAATTTCAAGCTTCAGCCGGGTGCCTTTATCTCGAATATGCTTGATCAGCCTGAATTCATTTTGTGGGTCGACGACCAATGGCTGCCGACCTGACGGACGTGTTCACGTGCTCGCGAGACCGTCCTGGTACTCGGCGCGCATTTTGTCGCCGGCCGCGGCGCGCCAGCCCTGTACCAACTGGGTCAGGTCCGACAGCGGACGCCGGCCCTGCACCACGTCGGACACGCCGGAGTAGAACGTGTCCTGCGCCGGCAGTCCCTGGTTGAACGCCGTCCCGGAGTACAGCCCCAGGGTCGGGTCCAATTGCAGCGCCGCCAGCATGCCCTGCTCGGTCGCATACGAGACTGTTGCATACTCCTTTGAGTTGGCGGGGTCGAACAACGCCGGCGGCGGTGAGGTGATGTATCGCCACGGGATACTCAGCTCCGCCCGGCCCTGTTGTGTGAACGTCGGAGCGCCGCTCGCGTCGACGGTGTAGTCGGCATCCTTCACGCCGTAATAATTGAGCAGCCACTCGCGCGTGCCGAATGGCGCCGCGAAGAAGTTCATGATTCGCAGGAGCATTTGCACGCGCTCCGGCGAGTGCTGCTGGGTGATAAATGTCTGCCCGAAGTTGCCAGATCCGGCCAGGTAGACGGGCTGGCCGCCGTCGTGCGCAAACGGCAGCATGGGCAGCATTTTGCCGTTGGGGTTCGCTGCCGCCAGCGGATTCCAGTTTTGCAGAAACGCACCCCAGGACGTCGCGTACACCGCGAACTTGCCAGCGCGGAAGTCGGAGTCGACCGGGGCTCCGCCAGCGTACGTGGGTGAGTTGGGGTGATAGACGCCGGCTGTAAAAAGGTCGCGTGCGTATCCGACGGCGGCGGCGTACTCGTCTGTCTCGAAGTCCTTGACGAGTTTGCCACTGGAGTCCAGTCGCCAGTTGGTAGGCGCGCGAAACAGGCCCAGTAATGGACTGCCGGTGTTGAGTCCGAAGTAGGTTGTCGAGGTGGCCGCCATGCCGAACAGGTTGGACTGTGGGCGAGTGACCGCTAGTAAAAGGCGCTTGAAGTCGTCCGCGTCGTGTGGTGGGTTGCCGACGCTGATGCCCGCCTGATCGAAAATATCCGCGCGGTAGGCGAACACACTCCCGAACGGCGCGCGCGAGGCGGGAACGCAATAGATGTGGCCGTCCACGACGCCGGTGCGCCACGAGTAGGTGGAGTAGTTGGCCAGGTTGGGATAGTCCTTGACGGCGTCACCGCTCAGGTAGGCGGTCAGGTCGGCGCACCTGGAGCGCGCAAACTGCGGGAGGGCGGCGATCACGCCGTAGGGGGTAGTGTTGGCGTTGTACAGAAAGTCTGGCAGGTCGGATCCGGCGATGATGGTGTTGACCTTGCTGGCGTAGTCGCCGCCAGCGACCATGGTCATCCGAAAGATGACGCCCACCGCCTTGTTCACCGCCTGCCAGGCTACGTTCTGGTCCATTGCGGGCGGTGCGGCCTGAGTGATGATGCCGAGGGCGGAGACGTCGCTACCGTCGCCGGGCGGTTGCGGGACGGACGTGACCAGGTCGGCGGGAAACTGGAAGTAGGCGGGGTCGAGCCCCTGGGAGGTGCCTGGCAAGTCTGGCCTGGGGCCCGGCAGGGGGACGTAGGTGGGCAAGCTGACGCCCTGGAACACGGTCGACCCGGTCGTCGCCTGAGGAGTGCTGCCCGTTGTCGACGCGGCTCCTGGCTGAGGGGTGCCACTCGTCGCGCCAGTCGCCGCCCGAGGCGTGTTGACCGTCGGCGTTGTCGCAGCCTGGGGTGTGTTGCCTGGCGGCGCGGACGTTGTCGAGGTTGGGTTGGTTTGGGAAGTGGTCGGTCCTGAGAAAGCCGCTGGCGCGCAGGCGGCGAGCAGCGCGACCCCGACGCTGCCGGCCATGCCTCGCACAAAGGCGCGGCGTCCCGTGATCCCGCAAGATGTGTCAGTCATTCGCTCGCCCGCGTGCCTCATAGATCGCGGTCAGCCGATCGAACTCAGCCAGCGCCTCGCCGCGCCACATCTCGCGGTACGTCTCACCGCGGTCCGCGTAGATCGCGGCGAGCGTCAGCTCGTCCGGGGTCGGCACGCTCGGCGCGGCTGAGTTGGATGATGTGCCGTTGCGACTGTTCGATGCGGGTGTCTCGGTCACAGCGCCCCCCCATAGTAGTGCGACACCGCAGGCTGGCCCTCGTCGCGAGCCAAATCCGCGCGCCGCGTAGGATAATCCT
>JAFAWJ010000798.1 GCA_019242065.1 Chloroflexota bacterium | reverse complement strand
GTGGCCAGCGCCAGCGCATCGGCATCGCCCGCGCCCTGGCTGTCCAGCCCAGCTTCATCGTCTGCGACGAGCCGATCTCGGCCCTCGACGTCTCGATCCAGGCCCAGGTCATCAACCTGCTCGAAGAACTGCAGGAGCAGTTCACGCTGACGTACCTGTTCATCGCCCACGACCTGAGCGTCGTTCGGCACATCTCCGACCGCGTCGCGGTCATGTACGTCGGCAAGATCGTCGAGCTGACCACGCGCGACCTGTTGTACGAGCGCCCGCTGCACCCGTACACCAAGGCGCTCCTGTCAGCCGTGCCGATCCCGGACCCGGCCATCGAGCGCAAGCGCCAGCGCATCATCCTCACCGGCGACGTGCCCAGCCCGGTCAACCCGCCGACCGGCTGCCGCTTCCACCCACGCTGCCCGTTCGCTCAGGAGCTGTGCCGCGAAAAGGAGCCCGAACTGCTGGAAGTCGAACCGAACCACTTCGCCGCCTGTCACTACTGGGACGAGATCCTGGCCCGCGGTCAGGTCGGCGGCGTCTCGTCTCAGATCAGCGTCAACTAACCCTTCACAGGTCGAGGGGGTCGCCTTCGGCGGCCTCGATCTCCTCGAGCGCTTTTTCGGTCGCTTCCCGAAGCTCGTCGTCGGCAGCCTCGGCGGCGTACAGCAGCGCTTCGCGCGCGTCCTCACCCCCGATATGGCCCAGCGCCTCGATGGCCGCCAGGCGCACGCTCAGCACAGGATCGTCGATCGTTTCGATCAGGGGTGCGACGGCGCGCTCGTCCTCGATCTCGCCCAACGCGCGGGCGGCTTCCTCGCGCAATTGTGGCTCGTCACTGCCCAGCACGGGCATCAGCCGATCCGTCCAGCGCGGGTCCGCCGAGCGACCCATGCCGCGCACCGCGCCCAGCCGCAGCGTTTGATCGCCGAAGGCGGAGGCCAGTTGCTCGGCAGTGGCGACGTCGCTGAAGTAGCCGAGCGCCGCCAGCGAGGCGGTGCGCACCCGCGGAGCCTGCGTCTGGTCGCCGACGACGTCCAGCAGCGCGCCGCGCACGCGCGCGGTCGACGCGGCATCCAGGTCGTCGAGCTCGCCCAGTAACGTGAAGCGGGCCAGGTCTTCGGCGCTCGCTTCGCGTACGTCGACGCTGGGATCCGCTCGCACGAGGTCCAGCAGCTTGTCGAGCAGCTGCTGCGTGCGATCCTCGATGCTGGATTGCACCCCCGCTAGACGTACGCCCGGATCGGGATCGTCCAGCGCCAGGCGGTTCACCGCGTTGAAGTCCAGGCGCAGGCGTTGCTCAGCTGCCGCGTGCAGCGCGCGCACCAGCCGCGCCCGCGCGCCGGCCGGCAGGCCCGTCCACACCTCGCGAAAGCGGGCCAGGTCGTCGCCTTCGAGCACCGACAATGTGTCGAGCTCGGCCTGGGGCAGCGGGCCTTGCTCCGCCACGGACTGCAGCGCCCGCGCGAAGTCCGCTTGTTCCTCGTCAGTCTGGCGGGGCGGCATGCTCAGTACGCTTGTGCGAACAAGGCTCGCATGCGAGCTGGTTGTCCGTCGGACACGCACACGCCTGGACCGTCGGCTTCGGCATCCTCGGGAATCACGCGGATCGTGGCGCGCGTCTCCTCTTTGATGCGCTCCTCGCATGCCGATGAGCCGCACCAGTACGCGCGGATGAAGCCGCGCTGCTCCTGCATGATCTGTTTGAACGACTCGTAGTTCTCGACGACGTGGGTGTTGGCGGCGCGGAAGGCGACCGCTCGTTCGAAAAGCGCCGTCTGCAGTTCGTCCAGCAAGCCCGTCGCGCGTTGGGCAGCGCCTTCGAGACTGACGAGCTCCTTTGCCCGGGTGTCGCGTCGGACCAGCGTGACCTGCCCGTTGGCCAGGTCGCGCGGGCCGATCTCGATGCGGAGCGGCACGCCCTTGAGCTCCCACTCATTGAATTTCCAGCCCGGTCGCTTGTCCGACCAGTCGGCCTCGCTGCGCACACCCGCCGTCTCCAGCATATGCAGCACGCCACTGACCGCTTCCGACACGCGCGTCCCGTCGGCGTCCGAGCGCGCCGGGATCGGCACGACGATAGCCTGGATGGGCGCGACGCGCGGCGGCAGAATCAGCCCGGCGTCGTCGCCGTGGGCCATCAGCATGCCGCCCAGAATGCGCGTGCTCATGCCCCAGCTCGTCGTCCAGACCAGGTTGCGCTCACCGTCCTGGTCCAGGAACGTGATGTCGAACGCGCGCGCGAAATTCTGGCCGAGGAAATGGCTCGTGCCGCTCTGGAGGGCCTTGCCGTCGGGCATAAGTGCCTCGATGCTGTAGGTCGCTTCGGCGCCGGCGAATCGCTCGGCCGCCGTCTTCTCGCCGCGGATGACCGGCAGTGCGCACTCGGTCTCGGCAAAGTCGGCGTACACGCCCAGCATGCGCGTCGTTTCCTCTTGCGCCTCGAGGGCGGTGCGATGCGCGGTGTGGCCCTCCTGCCACAGGAACTCCGTCGTGCGCAGGAAGAACACGGTGCGTTTTTCCCAGCGCACGACGTTGGCCCACTGGTTGATCAGGACGGGCAGGTCCCGCCAGGACTGGATCCACTTGGCGTAAAAGTGCCCGAAGATCGTCTCACTGGTGGGTCGGATCGCCAGGCGCTCCGCCAGTTCATCGCCACCCGCGTTGGTCACCCAGGCCACTTCCGGAGCAAAGCCCTCGACGTGCTTGGCTTCGCGTTTGAGGAAGCTTTCGGGGACGAACAGCGGAAAATAGGCGTTTTTGTGGCCCGTCGCCTTGAAGCGCTTGTCCAGGGCGGCCTGCATGTTTTCCCACAGGCTGAAACCGTAGGGACGGATGACCATTGTTCCGCCGACCGCTTCGAAGTAGTCGGCCAGCTCAGACCGGCGGATAGCCGTGATATACCAGCGCGAAAAGGCCTCGCCGTCGCTCGTGTCCTTGGGCGGCAATTGGGAACCGAAGTCAACCTGGGGCGAAGCCATGACGTGCGCGGTCATTATGACCGATACCATGTGGAACCGGTGCTGACCTGGATCGAGGTCGACCTCGACGCCATCGCCGCCAACGTGCGCTGCTTGCAGGCCACCGCCCAGCCACGCGAGGGCGTCACCGCCGTGCTCAAAGCCCAGGCCTACGGGATGGGCGCCACCGCCGTGGCTCAGGCGGCGCTCGCAGCCGGCGCTCGCGGCGTCGCTGTGGCTCGCGTCGGCGAAGCCAGGCGCTTGCGGCAGGCAAACATCCACGCGCCGATCCTGCTGCTGGGTGGACTCGATCCCGAAGACTACGCGGACGTCGTCAGCCTGGGCCTGACGCCCACCATCACCGACTGGCAGACGGCATGCGGCATCGCCGCCGCCGCGCATGCCGCGGGCACCCGCTGCCCCGTCCAGGTCAAGGTCGACACGGGTATGACGCGCTACGGCGCACCGCCGGCAGAG
>JAFAWJ010000580.1 GCA_019242065.1 Chloroflexota bacterium | reverse complement strand
CGGCTCGGTGTCGCCTTTCTCGGCGATCTCCAGACGCGCAGTCAAATCATCGATCTTGCGCAGCGCTTCGGTGATGATCGCCCGACGATCCGGCGATGCCGCAGTCATCGCGCTCAACCCAGCCTTTCGGAAAGCTCTTTGAGCAGTTCGTCATCGCTGAGTTCTTGATAGGCGTCGACGCTTTCCTGTTCGCTTACCTCGACCAGTTCTGGAAGCAATGTGGCCAGGTAGTCGGCGAGCGCTTCCACGCTCGGATAGTCGAAGACGACAGACGCGGGTAGCGCCTCGCCGAGGCTCTCGGAAAGAGCGCGCTGAAGCGTCACGCTCATCAGTGAGTCCATCCCGGACTGGAAGAAACCCGCCGACGGATCCAGTAATTGCGGCGACGCCAACCCCATCGCCGCGACGACCTGCGCGGTGACGTGATCGACCAAAAGGTCGCGACGCCACGTAGGTTCGCAGTCGCGCAACGCTTCCCGGAACTCGGTTGTCACCGTCGATGAACTATCGTCGTCGGCGCCGGTCTGCAGCAGCTCGTCCACGATGTGCAGAGCTGCCCGGGTGCGATAGGCAGTGGCAAGCCGTCCCCAGTCGGCGGCGACGACGACGGAGCGTACCGGGGTGCCGGGACCGCTGACCCATGGCAGCGCCTGGATGGCGACCTCGTCGGGCATGGGCTCGAGACCGGAGTCCAGAGTGACCTGCCGTTCCTCGTCGGATTGACCGTCGGACAACGACTTCCAGAGCCCCCAGTTGATGGCGGTGGCTGGAAGTCCGGCCGCTCGGCGAGCATACGCGAATGTGTCGAGGAAGGTGGTCGTTGCCGCGTAGTGAGCCAGCCAGCGCGAGCCCGTCACTCCTGAGACTGACGAGAACAATACAAACTGGCGCAGTGACAGCTGGCGAAGAGAAAGCCGGTGCAAGAGCGTCACCACATCCAGCTTGGGTCGGAACATCGCGGTGACATCGTCATCGGTCATGTCGCGCAGCGTTATCGGCCCGCCGGCGAACGCCGCCACATAGATGCCGGCCAACGGCGGAAGGTCTGCACCGAAGCGGTCAAAGAGCGCGCCCATCGCGGTTGCGTCTGCCGCATCGGCGGCCACCGTCACGACGGTCGTCCCGGTCGCCGCCAGGCTGGCAGCCAACTCGTCGAGGCGCGAACCGGGAGTACGCGACACCGCGACGATGGTGCCCGCGCCCATCGTTGCGAGCTGTCGGACCAGATGCGGCCCGATATTGCCGGTCGCGCCGATGACCAGATGGCTGCCGTCCTTGTCCAGCTCAAGCGGAGACGCCGATGGCGAGCAACCCTGTTGCAGTCGCGGGACACGCCGCATACCAGCTCGATAGACGACCTGATCTTCCCCATCGCCACCGTGGGCCTCTTCGACCACGTACCGGGCGGCTAACCCAGCGGGCACTGATTCGTCGACATCGACGATGCCGCCCCAGACCTCCGGATGCTCCAGTGCCAGTGTGCGTCCCAAACCCCACAACACCGCGTGGGCAGGATTGGCCCGATCTCCTTCAGCGACTGGCTGCGCATTGCGGGTAAGCAGAAACAGCCGTGGCGCCACGCCCATTTCGGTCACCGCCGCGGCCAGCCTTCGCGCGGCATTGAACAAGCCATATCCCGATTCGGCTTCAAAATGACTGGAAATCACATGCGGCGCAAAGAGCACATGGGTTACCCCGGCGAGGGCGTCCGTGAGAGCAGCCGGGTCGGCGTCTTCGGCCAACAACGACGACGGCGCCACCGTCACGGCAAAGTCGTCGTCGAGCAGATGGCCGATCTCAGCGCCGAGCTCCGAGTCGGCGACCACAAGCCACGAGCTGTCGAGGTCTTTGTCCGGTTTGGACAACGCCCGAGGCAGCCAGGTCAGCTGGCAATACCACTGCGGCGGAATCGGGCCATCGGCGGACTGCTCAACCGGAATAACAGTAGCGTCAACACTTTTCACCGAAACCGGTTGCCTGATACTCACCCAGTGGTGGCCATGGTGCCAGGGAGTGGTGGGCAGCACCGGATGCGGTTCCACCGGATGCGAGATTTGCGGCGGATTACTCGTGTGAACGGTGTTGAGGTTGGTGTGGAAGCTCAACGTGTCATCCCCGTCGCGCCAAAGCGTCCCCACGCTGTGGTGATGGGTCACCGAATCCAGCGTGTCGCTGACGGCATGCGTCAGGATTGGATGAGCGCTGATCTCGATAAAGATGCCGTGCTCTTGTGCTGCTGCGTCGACGGCCTGACTGAGCCGCGCCGGCTGGCGCACATTGGCCACCCAGTACTCGGCATCCAGCAGTGGCGCCGTGGTGGCCTCGGTGACGGTGGAAAAGAACGGGATGGTGAGGATTTCGGGGGTCAGATCGGCCAGCGCCGAACGTAATTCGGGCAGAAT
>JAFAWJ010000514.1 GCA_019242065.1 Chloroflexota bacterium | reverse complement strand
ATGGGGTCGACCATTTGGCCAAGGGCCCTGCCGAGGACGGAGCTCGAGTCGTCCAGGACGAAGTAGCCGATGCCGACGGCGGCGCCGACCACGACGAGGGCGAAGATTATGACAAGTAGACGCGCCATCAGTTGTGTGACTCCTCGCCGTTGGGGGCTCCGCCCTCCAACCCCGGTTGGTGGTGGTCGAGGTAGTCCTGGAGAATGCTGGCTGCGGCTACCGCGTCGAGCTCACCCCGCGCACGGGCGCGCCGCATGCTGCGGCCCTGCGCGCGGACGATGGCTTCGGCTTCACGGGTAGACAGCCGCTCGTCCCACAGGCTCACCGGCAGACCCACCACCCGCTCGGCCACACGCGCAAAGTCCCGCGCGCGACGCGCCTGCGTCCCTTCAGACCCGTCCGCGTTGAGTGGTAAACCGACCACCAGCTGACGCACGTCCTCGCGGCGGACCAGCTCCGCGATCGAGTCGAGGACCGGGGCGAGACCCCTGGGACGCCGATCCAGGACCGTCACCGGGCTCGCCAGCATGCGCAGCTCGTCGCTCATTGCCACCCCGACGCGCCGCTCGCCAGCGTCGATGCCGACCACGCGGCCGGGCCGGCTATTTGGGTCCCTGGACGTTGACGTCGATCCGAAACGCGCGCGGAGCCCAGGTCGGCGTCATCACCACGCTGGGCGCTTCGGCCAGTCCCGTCAGGCGCGTCAGATACGCTCGGGCATCCTGCACCGAGCTTCCCGTGAGTGCACGTTTGATGCCGTCGGCGTCGACCGAGCTCTGCAACAGCCCGGACGCCTGAGCGCGCAAGACCACCTTGTGGCCATCGCTCGACAGCACGCCCGGTGTGTCGATCTTGACGGGCGCCCCGAGCGCCCAGTCACTGCCGGCTTTTTGCTCGAGGACCTTGCCCACCAGGTCGTTGTAAGCCAGATTTTGAAAGACCGTGCCCGAGACGGTGGTGGTCAAACGGCCGGTAAGCTGATCGCTTTCGGCGCCGACGTCCTGGTCAAAGCTCTCGTTGCCCGGGTCGATGGCGAGCGATGCCTCGGGCAGCGTCTGATCCGGTCCAGCCTTTTGCTGGAGCTGGGCGAGCCCCTGGTCGTGCGCGGCTTTGCGCAGCTGGTCGTCGAGCGCCTTGCGATCGTCCTCGCTGACGACCTTCGCCTGACGGTCAGTACCGCCCGTCGTGGGTCGCTGATTGGTCACCTGCAGCTGGTCGAAGCCATCCCCGTCGAAGGTGGTGATCTGGCCCGCGGCGACGTTGCCGACGGTGCCGGGGTCCACCGCGGTAATCCCAACGCGAACCGGTACACGCGGCGGCACGTTCAGATCCTGGTCAGTGGTGAACTGCGGGCCACCGTCGACCCGCACGATCGATCCTTTGGGCAAACTGGACGTGGACGTGCGCTGGCTGGTGATGATCGCCTCGCCGTGGGCCTTGTCGCTACCGATCGTCCGGTCGGACGGAATCTGCACGCTGCCCGAGACGTCGATCGGCACGCTGATGACGCTGCCAGGCAGTGTCCCGGTCGACGCGTCGGCTGATTTTGCGTCAGGGTCGACGGTCACGTCGACGGACTGATCGACTGTCCGTGTTTGGGGCACAAGTGTGACGTGCATCTGTGGATAGAAGCCAAAAATGGCCAATCCGGCGACGATGAGCAGACCCAGCAAGCTGAAAAACGACATCAGCGACGGCAGGGGCACCCAGTCGGGCATCACGAAGCGGGGCGGATTCTGGTCCGGCCCGAGCATCAGGTGCTTCAGCGTGCGCAGGCCGCGACGGGTCCGAAAGCCTTCCTGATTGGCGAGCCGACGGCGAGCCGGATCGTCGGTGACGAGGATCGTCTCGGACGACATCTCGTTGGCGATGCGCGCCAGAATGCGGAACTCGAGTGGCGTGCGGAGTACAGATGAGCGCCGCGGGATAACCAGATAGATCTCTTCGGCGCTGCTGGATTCGAGTTTGGAGCGAATCGTGCCGAGGTCGTCGTCGGCGTCCAGGAAAACGAGTTCTTGCGAGCGAGGGACAGCTTGTGGGCGGCGGAAAAACATCGTGTGAGAGAGATCGCTCCGCGACTCAGGCCGGCGGCTGCAAGGCTTGTTCGACCAACGTGTAGGCGTGCTGCAAGGCGGCACCTATTTTGGCAGGGTCCGAGCCCTGTCCGGTAGCAAAATCAGCACGATTCCCGCCGCCGCCACCGCCGGCCCGGACGCCGACTTCCTTCACGAGCGTCCCGGCGTGGAGTCGGTCAGTCAGGTCACGGGTCACTTCGGCCACGAGCGGGATGCGCCCGTCCTGGCCGCCAGCCAGGACAATCACTCCCGACTTCAGGTGCTCGCGGACCGCGTCGGCAAGCTTGGCGAG
>JAFAWJ010000469.1 GCA_019242065.1 Chloroflexota bacterium | reverse complement strand
ATACGTATTGCGCGAACCTGTGCAGTGCCGCGGCGGATCGACTGATCGGCTTCTGCGTGCTGAACCCGGCGCCTGGAATCGCGGACGGCTCCATGGCAAGGGCGACCGATCTGATGATCGAAGAAGTACGCCGCTGTTACCACGAGCTCGGGCTACGCGGCGTCAAAATGGTCCCCGCCGGCTGGTACCCGGATGACGCCGAGGTTCTGCGCCTATATCAAGTCATTGCCGAACTGGGCATGTACACGATTTTCCACGTTGGTATCTTCCTCGACGGTAAAGAAGGTAAGTACTGTCGTCCGGCGTTCTACGAGGGCGTGCACCAGGTCACTGGCTTGCGCGTCCAGCTCGCGCATGTCGGCTGGCCGTGGGTCGACGAAGTTCTCGCGGTCCTCGCCATGGAAACGCAGCTGCACGGCCAGGACCCGGCCAACTGGCAACTGCGCACCGACCTGTCCTTCGGGCCGCCCGACGACTGGCAGCTCACCACCTGGCAGAAGGCGATCGACGCGGTTCCCTCACGCATGCTGTGCTATGGCTCGGACGTGTTCTGGCCCGTGAGCCCACGCGAATACCGCGAGCAGTACCTGCAGCCCCAGTTTGGTCTGTTCGAGGTGGCCGCCACCAATAGCCACATCATGCCCGAGGGCGACCCGAAGCGAGCCGAGGTCCGACAACAGATCTTCTACGACAATGCGTGGTCCCACTTTGAGGCCGCGGTCCGTGAGCCGCAGCGGCCCGTCGCCAGTGAGCGGCCGATTGCGACGCCGCACGCGAATCTTGGCCAGCACTGATCGCGCCACCGGCCACCGTCTGCGCATTTTGATGGTGGCCGACTCTCTGGATGTCGGCGGCGCGGAGCGGCACGCCGTTGGACTGGCGAACGCGCTGGCGGCTGCTGGCCATCAGGTGACGATCGCCTGTTCGGTCGAAGGCGGACTGACAGTCGCCGCCCAGCGGGCGGGCGTGCCAGTGCACTCGCTGGGCAGCGGGCTGGTGAAGCGGCGCGTGAGCCTGGACTTCGCCCACCACGTCGGTGAGCTACTGGACCGCGAAAACTTCGATGTAGTCCACGCGCACATGTTCGCCAGCGCCACGGCGGCCGCGCTGGCGTTGCGCTCTCGGCCTATGCCACTGGTGATCACCGAACACAGCGAGGCCTCCTGGCGTGACGAGCGCGCGCGTTGCTGGAGCCGGATGGCCTACGCGCGAGCCGCGCAGGTTATTGCAGTGTCCGTGGGAATCCGCCAGCGGCTGATCGAGCTTGACCGCCTGCCGCCTGCTCGCGTCACGGTGATTCCGAACGCGCTTGCACCGACGGATGTGACAGGTTCCGCTCTCGACCGGGCATCACTCGCGCCTGGCGGCGGTCCGTTGGTGGGCGCCGTGGCGCGCATGCAAACCGAAAAGGGGCTGCGGTATTTTCTGGAAATGGCGGCGCTCGTCTTACGGCGGGTGCCGCAAGCATTCTTCGTCGTCGTGGGCGACGGACCTCAGCGCGGCGAGCTCCACAGTCTGGCGCAACGGCTCGGGATTGCGGAGCGGGTGTGTTTTCTCGGTTTCCGACTGGATGCACAGGCGATTATGCACCGGCTGGACGTGCTCGTCGTCCCATCCCTGAGCGAAGGTACGCCACTGGTGGTGCTCGAGGCGATGACGGAAGGCGTGCCATTGGTGGCGACGGCGGTCGGCGGCATACCCGAGCAGGTCAGCGATGGGCGAGACGCTCTGCTGGTTCCACCGGCCGACTCGCGTGCACTGGCGTCCGCGGTAGTGGACCTGTTGAATGATCGCGCTCGGGCGCGCAGCCTGGCGGACGCAGCGCGTTGGCGTGTCACGGTATGCGCCTCCTATGAGCAGATGTTGGAGCACACCCTGACGATCTACTCCGCCGCGCTTGACATGCTGGTGAGCGGCAGGCATCCCTGACGGCACCCGACGCGAGCACCTCGGTCAGTGCGTGTCGCGCGATGAGCCGCGAATGATGGATCAAGCCGGTCAGATCCTCGGGCCCGCGCCGCCAGCTGGCCATATCCAGCGCATCCAGCGCCAGATCCGAGTGCAGCGAATTCGATACGCGCCAGCCCACGATGTGCCGACTGAAGACGTCGGTGATGAACGCGACGTACACGAAGCCCGCCCAAGTGCTCACGTACGTCAGTCGGCCACCCACAGGCGGTTCGGCGCAGACGCGGTGAAGTTCCGCTCGACCCGCCGCGGGTGAGCATGACACACGTCCACCCGTTGCTCTCTAACGGCACGTCAGCGGGCTCGTGTTGATCTACAGTACGGCAGTATGATTTGGGCATCGCCGCCGGCGAACTTGGTCCTGCGTTCTGCTGACGGGAACCTCTCGATATGACTACGTCGGAGGACAGCGCCGATGCCCTGACGGCGAACACGATGGTGCCCATAGCCGAAGCGGTCGAGGTCGAGACGGCGACCGTTTCGGCCGACCAGCGTGTGACGATCAGCGCCTGGTTGTTCGGGCTCGAGCAGGAACCACATCAGGTTTCGACGGCTGATCTGCCCACGCTGTTGGACCATGGCGCCGGCCTCGTATGGATCGACGTCTCGGCGTATGCCGATCACGACCTGCGTCAGCTCGCCAACCAGGTCGGCCTGCATCCGCGCGCTGTCCGCGCGGCGCTGTCGTCCTGGCAGCGGCCGCGCGTGTCGGTCTACGGCGACCATCTCTTCGTCAGCGCGACGGTCGCCCGTCCCAGTCTGGATACCTTGCGTATTGTGGCCGGCGAGCTGGACCTCTTCATCGGGCCGAACGTCGTGCTCAGCGCACATCGTCAACCATTACCTTTTGCAGATCAGCTCGCCGCGCGCGTCCGACATTGGCCGGAGCTGTTCGCCGCCAACGCCGCATTCCTGTTGTACGTGATTCTGGACGAACTCCTGGCGTACTACGAGGATCTGGACCGACGCCAGCAGGTCGAGGTGGAACGTATCGAGGAGCGCGCCCTGCATGAGACCTCGGATGCCTTTCTGCAGGACGTGGTGCGATTCAAACGCCATGCTTTTGCACTGGCGCAACTGACGGACCTGCACCGCGAAGTCGTGGCGGCCTTCCTTCGGCCCGACTTCGCCTGGGTGTCTGGTGAGGAGGTCGAGGAGTCTTTCCGCGACCTCCAGGCACGACTGGCGCGCCTGATTGACAGCTTGCAGGACGCGCGCGAGGCGGCCAATGGCGCGCTTGACATTCACGTCTCGCATATGGCCCATCGCACCAACCAGGTGATCAAGGTGCTGACCATGGCGTCGATTGTGCTGTTCATCGCCTCGGTGCTGATCGCGCTGGTCGGGGTTACCCTGCAAGGCGCGCTGATCAGCTATGGACCGGTCGGCCTGTTGGACTTTCTCGGTCTTCTGCTGGTGGTCGGTCTGGTGTCAGCTGCCACCCTGTTCAGCTTCCGTCGTCGCGGCTGGCTGTAACAGACAGCCACCCCAGCGAAACTGCGCAGCCGACTCGAACGCGCTCGGGTCACCTGGCCCGGGGCGTCCGCACATGAGCACATACGGCTCCAGACGTAGCGTTCAATTGCATCACCTGGATGCATTGGCGAGTCCTGCGCAAGCAGGCGAAAGTCCAGAACAAAGCAATCCAATTAGGCCGCCGGTGCGAGCAGGCCGGTAACGAGTGCTACCACCCACCAGGGGCAGAGTAGTGACCATTAACAGGTGTGGGAGGAATTCACTGCAATTGATGATTCCTCCGACACACGTGACCACCCGGCCTGTGCGGCGAACCGCCGGTTCGTACCAGAGATGGTTGTATCGAACAGATGCGCCGGGAAATACTGGAACCGCGGGCACCTGCATCATCATTCGAGCTACTCCTGGCCGGCTGGCTCGGCGCGACGCTCCTGATCTCACCGGCCGCGGCGCTGGCGAATAGCTCGACGGCTGACGCCTCGTGCACATCCAGCACTTCGGACCGCCAGACCGATCACCGCCGTTTCCGATGCGGCAGGCTGCGGTTGGAAGAGGGTTCGCTGGATGAGTTCGGCGACCTGATACGCACCAGGGCGGCGACCTGCGCCTCGTCCGCGATGAACGCGGGTTCGCTGCCGGCATGGTGGATCGCGAGCGCACCCCAGGTGAGTCCCCGCGCGGCGAAGACAACCCTGAGTTCGTCGTCGAAGCCGAAGCGTGGCAGCAGGAAGTCGCGAAAGCGTCGACAGGACTCTAGCTCGCTGACGGTGTCAATCGACAGCACACCCACCGGAACAGAACGGGTGGCGATCGCGAGATTTGGCAGATGTCGGCGCGGACGGTCGCGTGAAACCCCAGATTCGTGAGATGGTCAGTGGGCCGGTGGTCGCCGATGCTGCCTACATGACAACGCAGACCCACACCCCTTCCTCCATGCGAGCTGCCGACCACGATGCATCCAGGGATGAACGCGCCGGAACGCACCCTCGCCGAGGTACGCGACCTGATCGTCGTGCACATCGTCCTTCTGCTGACCGAGCGGACGGTTGCCACCTATGCCTACAGTGAGAGCGCGCTGTTTTCGTCACCTGTTAATCGAAGAGCGGTTGGGCCGGGCCGACGGTGTACGCCTTTGCCAAGTGCGTCGCCACGCAACCGCTGCCGGCCGCCGAGGCTCGAGGCGACACCGTGAGGCTAGAAGGACTGCGCGCCCGGGCCTGAAAGTCGTCGAGCGCTCCCGGCAACGCGCCGCGGCCAGGTCCACACCTACCTGTGTGCGTGTACGCCTCGCACGACCGTTGCATGATCCCGCACCTGCTCCAGGCGCTCGAGTTCCACTCGAACAACGCCATCCATCGGCTGCTGATCGAAACAGGCGAGCAGCAGGCGCTACGCAAAGTCGAAATCACGCGCGCCCGCCAGTCGCCCGCCGCCGCTGACACTCCCCGCGACCCTCGGTGGCATGGGTGAGGTCGCACGCTATTGGCCGACTTCGCGGGTATTTGGGTACAACCCGGTCATGCTTGATTGCTGGCACGGTTCCCATCGAGGTCGCCAGGAGCAACGCGTGATGCATGCTTCAGCCCATCGCGCGAACTGACGAAGATCGAGAACACTGGTCGCGGGTCGCCACCGAGTGGATCACCTGGGCGCGCGCACCGCGACATGATGCGTTCTGGGCTTACCGCACATCGCTGACGTCCTTCATTGGCAGAGGCCCGGGCGCGGCCCTGGACGTGGGTTGTGGCGAGGGCCGGGTCTCGCGTGAATTGTTGGACCTGGGCTTTCAGGTGACAGCACTTGACCCCGTTGACGCCCTGATGCGTGCGGCCGCCGAGGCTCAGTCGGCCGACATGTACATCATCGGAGAGGCGGTCAATCTGCCCTTTGCGGCAGCGAGTTTTGATCTCATCCTCGCGTACAACGTCCTTATGGACGTGGCGGACGTGCCTGCCTCGGTCAAGGAGATGCGGCGCGTCATGCGTCAAGACGGACGCCTCGTTATCTCCATCGTGCATCCCTTCACTGACCGAGGAGGTTTCGTCGACGAGGACGACCCAGACTCGAATTTCGTTCTCCGTGGAACGTACTTCGGCAGACGGCGGTTCGAGGGTGTCGAGAAGCGCAATGGACTCCGGATGCCATTTGCCGGGTGGTCGCAGCCACTTGCAGTCTATGCTCAGGCTTTAGAAGCGGCCGGACTCGCGATTACCTCCGTTCGGGAGCCGGTTCCAGCTAGTGGTGAACGCGACCCACGCCTGCGGAACTGGACGCGGTTCCCAGCGTTTCTCTGGCTCGAGGCTCAGGCATTGGGCGCCTGAGGCACAGTCGCACGACCGACGCTTTGGCCTGCTCCGCCGCTATGAACTCAGCGATACCGCCGCGGCCGGCGCCCAACTCACCGGTTTCCGCATCACACCGGGATCATCCGCCTCCAGGGTCGGAGTTAGCG
>JAFAWJ010000729.1 GCA_019242065.1 Chloroflexota bacterium | reverse complement strand
TTGATGACGGCTATCGGCGCGATCACGCGGCGGACGCGCCTGGCGTGGGCGATGCTCAACCCGAGCTTTCACTACCCGGCCGTGCTGGCAAAGCGCCTGGCGACGCTCGATCAGATCACCCGTGGTCGCGTCATCTGTACGCTCGGCGCGGGTTGGTTCAAGGAGGAGTACGTCGCCTACAACATTCCCCTGCTGGACGACCACGACGAACGCATCGCCCAGGAGCGGGAGGTCATCCAGTTGCTGAAGGAACTGTGGACGCACCCGGCTCCAGAAGCGGTGACCTTCGACGGCACGTACGTGCGCTGCCACAACCTCCAGTTCAATCCGGCACCCGTGCAGCGCCCGCATCCGCCGATCTGGGTCGGGGGTGACTCTCCGGCGACGCTCGCGCTGGTCAAAGAGCTCGCAGATGGGTGGGTCATGCTGGCCAGCGGCAATCCAGACACCCTGGCTCAGGTGCTGCACGCACCCGATTGGCCGATGCGACCCATGACGCTCGTCCGCAATGCGTCGGTGTTCGTTGCCGAGCAGGCCTCCGAGGCGGTGGAGCAGGCCACCGCCGAGTTCAACGCCGGTCGCATCCGCGGAACGCTCGACCAGTTCCTGCACGACAACCCCATCGGCTCTCCGGAGGACTGCCTGCGACGCTTGCGCGAGATGGAGTCGTGGGGCATCAACTACGTGCGGGTCAACTTCGCTGGGCCTCCCCAGCAGGAAGCGGCGGCGCGGCTGCTGCTGCCCCGTCTCGGCGCGGCTGGCCAGGCGACATGAAGCGCCGCGCGGCACTCCGGCTGGTGGGGCTCACGGCTTCGGCTGGCGTGCTGGCCGCGTGTGGTGTGGCTGCCCCCGCACAACCCACCACTGCCCCGCTGCCGGCGCCCACCGCCGCGCCCGCGGCACCCACGGCTGCCCAGTCGAGTGCGCCCACCGCCGCGCCGACCGTCAGCGCCGGTCAACCCACGGCCGTAACCCAGTCGCAGGCGAAATCTGGCGGCACCCTGAACGCCGCTATCCAGACCGACCTGCCCAATGTGGATCCGCACTACAGCGCCCCCAGCGCTTACGACGCGCTCTGGCCAGCCTTCGACCGACTCATCGCGATGGATCACAACCTGCAGCCGCAACCCATGCTCGCCGAGACCTGGGAGGTCACGCCCGATTACCGGCAGATCACCTTCCACCTGCGGCACGGCGTGCAGTTCTCAACGGGTCGCGAGCTCACCAGCGACGACGTGAAATACAACTTCATGCGCGTCCGCGATCCCAAAGTCGGAGGCGGTGGCTGGGTCGCCTTCAGCAACTGGTGGACGATCGATACACCCGACCGCTATACGGTCGTGCTCAACTCCGACGTCCCACGGCCGCTCGTGTTCGACAATCTCGAAACCTTCAACATCATCGACCAGGTGACGGCGGAGGGCCCGAATGCCAAGAGCCAGGCCGTGGGCACGGGTCCGTTCATTCTGAAGGAGTGGGCCCAGGGTGACCACGTCACCCTGATCAAGAACCCCAACTACTGGCAGAGCGGCTTGCCGTACCTGGACGGCATCGAGTACAGGATCCTGCCCGACGCGCAGACGATGGTGGCGCAGTTCGAGGCTGGCGCGCTCGACATGGTGCTCAACCCGCCGTTGCTGGATGTCGGTCGTCTCGAGGGCGACCCGAAGTATCAGGCGGTGACCAATCCGTACACCGGTCGGTACTACACGGCCGGCTGGAACGTCGCCAATCCGCCGCTCGACAACAAACAGGTGCGTCAGGCGCTGAACTACGCGATGAACCGACAACGCTTCGTGGATACGGTCCTGCTCGGTCTCGGGCGGCCGATCACCCTGCCCTGGATCCCGACCTCGCCCGCCTACGAGGCGGACAAGGCGAACTATTTTGCGTTCGATCTCGACAAGGCGAAGTCTCTGCTCGAGCAGGCGGGGGTTGGTCCATTTGGGATGGAATATCTGATCTCGCCCAACTATCCGGAGCTGTCGAACCTGGGTCAGATCTATCAGGCCGACCTGGCGACCATCGGCGTCTCGCTCACGATCAAACAGGCGGAGAGCGCCGCGTTCTTCGACGCCATCAACAATCGGACGTACTCCGGCATGTACGCGATCACCAGCGCTCGCGCGAACCTGGCTCCAGGTATCACCATCCTGTCCACGCAGGGCTTCAATCCAGACCAGAACAACGAGGGCTTCTCCAGTGACGCCTACAGTCAGCTCGCCGCGGCCATCGCGACCGAGACTGACCCCCAGAAGCAGAAGCAGCTGTATGCGCAGCTGAACGACCTGCTCCTGGACGCAGCCTTCACCGTGGCGATCGCTTCCTCGCCGCCACGCATGCTCCTCAAAAGC
>JAFAWJ010000282.1 GCA_019242065.1 Chloroflexota bacterium | reverse complement strand
CGACGAACGCGGCGAAGGCTTGCGGCAGCGAAACGAGCGCGACGATGACGAACAGATACGCGGCCCAGGTGGTGCCGACGCTCCTGGTAATCAGCACGGCCAGCCAGTCGTTGAATCGGCTCACAAGATTGGTGCTGGCTTCCTGAGTGCGGGCCTCGTCTGCGCTTGCCGCTGCGATGTCGGTTGGTTCGAGCTGACCTGGGAGGGTGTTGGTGTGTCGTCAAACGTCGTCATGGGTTGCTCCTGCTGGATGTCTTCGCGGTGGTGAACCATCTGCGTGTCATTAGCATGCGCCCCGGTAGTGTCTCCCAACAGACACACCGCCCAAACACCTGCCCGCACAGTTACGCGGACACACCGGCCGAACCGGTGAGGCTCGGGGCGCGCCCACGCGAGCACACTCGAGCCCCCTGTGACATGCCATGACCGAGCAGCCGCAGGCCGGCCGCGCGCCCCCGCGCGCACCCACGCAACCGGCGCTGCAGTGAGCGCAGCGCTTGGGGCCACCGCTGGCAGCGGCGCCCAATCTCGAATCTGGTCTGTGTGAATCCCGCCCGACCTGTCGATTTCGGGCCAATCCGTTTGTCTAGTTCGTAAAAGCACCAGGAGGTTGTCTGTATGCAAACGTCGCAGGGTTCGCAAATCGTCGGTATTCACACGGTTGGTATTCCCGTGACTGATCAGGAGCGCGCGGTGCGCTTCTACGTCGAGGTACTCGGCCTGGACTTGCGGGTTGATCGGCCATTGGGCACCAGTGGTCGGTGGATCGAAGTTGGTCCCACTCAGGCAAGCGTGACGCTCGCATTGGAACTGGCCCGCGGCGATGCACCCGCTGGCGTGGAGACTGGTATCCGCCTCGTCACGCTGGACGCCGACAGCGAAAACGCTCGGCTCAAGAGCCGCGGCGTGGACGTAGGCGAAGTCCTGCGCTGGCCGGGTGTGCCGCCAATGTTCATGTTCCGCGATCCCGATGGCAACCGCCTGGAAATCGTCCAACAGGCGGCAATCTGACTGGAAGGTAGGAGCGATCCATAGCGGGTAGAGTCGAGGGCTGGCGCGGCAGCCGATAGGTCCGGCGCTGTCCAGGCATCAAGCTGCAGGCGCTGCGGTCCCGAGACGGTGCTCCGTTTCCAGTCCCCGCTCTCCGACACCCGGCCACCATTCGGCCACGCACAAGGGATCACGGCGAACACAGGCCCGGTGCACCCGACACCAGCATGAAGGCCCCGAACCGGCGCTCCGAATCGGCTGCGGCTTGCTCCGTGGGCGGAGGCTGAGCGTGGCGTGAGACGCGCCGTGCACGCTCAGGATCTTGAGTTCCCGGAAGGCGTCTCCATAAGACAGCTGTTTCGAAGGTGAGAAAGCAGCACTCGGAGTAACGCTTCCGTCAGGTCGTCGAAATCGAGCAGATAAACGACCTGCTAGTGCGCCGGCACTGTCGTATCGCGCCAGCGGCGTTCGTAGCAGCAATGAAGCTGCCCAACTGAGGCGGCGCGAAGGCAAGGCAGTAACACATTGACTATCGATTTCTTCTGCAGCATCGGCCGCTACGGCATGGCCACGGGCTGACCTAGATACTGGGGCAAGGAAGGGCCCGAGCTGATGGAGGACCGGGTGTGCACGTCCGGGCAGGAGCAGGTGCTCGTTTTCGGCGCGACGACCTTCCGCCGGTTCCGGAAATTCATGACCTTGTTCAACGAGCCGTACTACGACAGCCTGAACGAATTGCCCAAAATCGTGTTCGCCAGGACGCTCGAACGAGCCGCTCGGCTGGCGGAACTCGACTCTCCTCAACGAGGACGCGGTCACCGCGATCGAGCGGCTGAAGCGCACCACGGACGTCCCGATGCGTTCGCACGGCAGCATTTCGCTGAACCGCGCTCTGCTCGCCGCGGGCCTTGTCGACCGGATCGAGGTGATGATGTTCCCGGTCATCTCGGGCCGCGCCGGGCGCTGCGCTCTTTCATAACGGGGCGAAGTTCTATCTGGACCTCATCGAGTCCACCGTGCTCGATGGCCGAACGAACAAGCTCGTCTACGCCCCGCACCTTCACCTCGGGAGTCCCGCGGCATCGGGCCGCAACTGTGAAAGCTCAGTCGCGCCGAAGGGACTGAAACGGTTCTCCCGCTCGCCGTACAACACGGCCTCACCATCGACCTCCGGCGATAGGATTCCGACTTTCGGCTCACGTGCGCTCCGCCCCAGGTGAGTACGAACCTTGCGCACAACACGATCGTCCCCAACCTGCCTGAACAGGGCAGCGTGTGGGCTCGACCAGCGTTCACCCCAAAAGCGTGGTGCTCACCGTCGAGAGCACCGGCGAGCAACTCACTCCAGAGGTCGTTTCCACTCTGGTCGGGCAGTTTCTGCACGGCACCAAACGCCGAGCAACTGACCACCCAGGTGTCGGACTCGGGCCTGGCAATCGTCAACAGCATCACCCAGCCACACAACGGAACCCTGACGCTCGCCGGCCCTGGCTCCACGATCCATTCACGCGCGACGGCCCTGAGGGAAGCGTAGAATGCGTTCGGTGGGTGCGGACGGATTGAGTGCATACAGCGTGGCTGTCCTGGCGAAGGGGCCGGTCGGCTACTGGCGGTTGGGCGAGATGACAGGACCGACTGCCGCCGACGCGTCTGGGCAGGGCAACGACGGAACGTATCTCGGCAACGTCAACTTTGATCAGCCTGGCGCGCTGCATGGCGGCCCGAACACGGCGGTGGGGTTGAACGGCCCTGTGTCCTTGGGCTACAACGAGATTCTGTCGCCGGCGGATGGCGCGTTCAGCCAACCGACGAGTGGGCTGGGGCTCACGGTGGAGGTCTGGATGCGACCCGATGCCCTCACATTCGCAGGTGAGACTGACCAGGTGTACATCCACTGGCTC
>JAFAWJ010001194.1 GCA_019242065.1 Chloroflexota bacterium | reverse complement strand
CCCCGAACGCTGGCGACCCCTGCTGGCCCTGAATCCGATGACGGGCGTGATCGCCGGGTTCAGGTGGGCGCTGCTCGGGAGCGGCGAAGCGCCGCTCGGGGCGCTGGCGATCTCGACACTGCTGGTGGTGTGCCTGCTGGCGACGGGACTGCTGTACTTCAGGCGGATGGAGCGCACATTCGCCGACGTGATCTGAGCCGAACTTACTTGTCTTTGGGCACGTACGGCTGAAGCGTCACGACGTTATTGTCGACCTTCGCGACCAGCGGCGTGCGGCCCGGATACGACTTCATCAACTCGTCGGCGTGGTCCGTTCCCGAGTCGAAAAACAACACCTGGCAGTCCTGCACGCGCTCACGATCGAGCGCGGCACAGTTCAGTCCAGCGAGGGTCTTGAAGACGACCTCGTCGGGGACCAACACCAGTGTCGGGCCATCGAAACCCGTCAGGCGCGGACCGAACAGCGTGTTTTGCATGAAGGGAATGGCGATGCCGCGGTTGTTGTCCATGGCGAAGTAGTCGGTGCGTCGTTCGACCAGGTGCGGGTCGTAGAAGAACACGGTGCTCAGGCTGAGGAGCCCGACGACGCCGAGTACGCCGGAATACGCGGCAACCCGCGGCAGACGCCAGTCTTGCAGGGTGATGATCAGGCTCTGCACGCCGCGAGCGGCCAGCAGCAGCAGCCACGGCAGCGCCTCGTAGTAGTAGCGCGGGCCAAGGACGATGCCGTGGCCGGGGACGCCCAGGTAGCCGGCGATATACAGGAGGAGGGCACCGGCCGCCAGCCAGTCATAGCCGCGGGCCTTGCCCAGCACAAACGGCAGGCAGACCAGGCTGAGGGCAAAGAGCGGCGGCCAGCCGAAGAGGTCGAACTGGAGGAGGGTCAGGTTCTCGTCGGCGTTGACCAGTCCGGCGGCGAGGGTGTGATGGGTGTCGGCGGAGTTGGTGAAGCCGAAGCCGTAGACGTCCGAGGCATTCACGGCGTTGCGCGGCAGCAGGAGCGGATCGCCGGTGAGCTGCGCGTTGTACGCGAAGTACCCCACCGCAAATGGGACGCCAGCGACCAGCAGCAGACCCAAACCCTGCCAGCGTCGCTGGAGCAGCAGCCAGACGACCAGCGGCGCACCGAACACGACGGTCGACAGCTCACGCGTCAGCAGACCCCAGCCGAGCAGCGCACCGGCGACCGCGTACCAGCGGAGTCGTCCACTGCGTTCGGCGTAAGCGAAGGCGGCGAGGGCGCCGGCCAGGGCCGCGCCGGCGACCGGATGGCTCATGAACGAGCCGGACTGGAACAGGATGAAGGGCGACAGCACGCCCAGGCCGAGTGCGAACCAGCCTGTGGCGGGGCTGAACAGCGAGCGGGCGGCGAAGGCGGTCGCCAGGATCAGGATCAGGCCGCACAGGGGG
The DNA here is from genome assembly GCA_019242065.1 of Chloroflexota bacterium. The sequence goes on along the minus strand of JAFAWJ010001194.1, from coordinate 5,882 downwards.
CCCATGAGCCAGGCCAGGCCGGCCAGACTGCCGAGCGCGTAGACGGCGGGGGCGCCGGGCGGGTACTGGGCGAACCAGCGGCCGTCCATGACGGTCTCGAAGTAGCTCTTCAGGTAGTTGACGCTGGGGGGTGGATCGAACCACAGGCGGCCCGAGCGGAAGATGTTAGTTTCGAAGTAGTAGGCGGCGGCGTCGACGACGTGTGGGAGCTGGTGGTAGAGGCGGATGGTGACCCAGCTGGCGACGGCGAGCCAGGCGAGGGAGACGGCGGCGATGATGCCAACCCGCGCACGTCTGGAGCCCGAATGGGCTTTCACATCGGGTCCCGATTCCAGTGTCGAGTCGCTGGCGTCTACCGAGGGAGCGGCCGTTATACGATGGAAGCGACTCACCACCCAGCCGAGCGCCCAGGCGAGCAGCAGCAGGGCGTAGCCGGCGATCGCGCTGCGGCCTAGCAGCTGGAGCAGCTCGGCCGCGACCGGCGCTGGCTGGTCGGGGAACAGCCAGTGCGCCACCTGATCGCTGCCGCGCTCGCCGACCGACCAGCTCATCGAGCGGCCGTCGCGCCTGATCTCCAGCACGCCGTGGTACGGCGGCTGGTCGGTGCTCAGGTCGATCCGCGACAGACCTTCGGGCCGGCGCAGGCTGGCCTCCAGCCGGAACGCGGCCGGTAAGGCTGCCGCCTCGACCGCGTCCCGACCGGTCGCCACCACCTGCCCATCACTCAGGTCGGTCAGTCGCGCGTCATCCCAGCGGCTGTAGCTACTTTCGTCGCGCAGCCACGCGGCGACCTGGTATAGCGGGCTGGTTTCCATGGCCCGAATCTCGTTGGGGTCACGGTCCTTGCGTGAGGTGACGTCGCTTCCGTCAAGCTGATACTCGCGCTGCGTCGGGTCGGGCTGCGCGAGTTGGACATGCGTCCAGGGACCGGGCGCTTTCGGGTTGAAGACGTGCTGGCTGCCGTCGACGTCGAGGGTGACCTGACCCGGCTGCACGTCCATGACGACGCGGACGGGGAACCAGCCCGGCGCCGACTCGCCGACCAGCAGCAAGACGATCGCCACGAGTCCGCCGATGACGAAGGCGCTCGGCCAGCGGAACCGAAGGCGGCGCGCAGACCCGGCGCCGTCCGAAGTACGCGCCTCTGGCGCCGTGAGCGTCGCGGTCTTTACCGTCGCCTCCGCGAGAGCAACCTACGCGCGGGGTGCGCTCAGACCACCGTCAGAGGCCAGCAGCACGGCGCCATTGCCATTGGAGGTGGCCAACAGCGCTTCGACGGATGGCTCGGGCGTCGTCCAGGCACGGAAGTCGCTGATGAATTGCTGGACCGCCTCGTCCGTCTTCGGATGCACGCACATCAGCGGGAAGAACTTGGGGGGAACCGTGACGATATCCGCGCCCGCTTGCAAGGCCTCGTTGACGTCGATCATCTGGCGAATGCTGCCGACGATGATCTCCGCGGAGTTGCCCTGTTCGTGGAACGTCTGTTTGACCTGGCGGACGACACTCGCTGCGTCCGAACCGGTGTCGCGAATCCGGCCCCAGAACAGGCTCACAAAGTTCGCGCCAGCCAGGGCGGCCATGATGGCCTGGTTGTAGGACATGCAGCACGTGCAATTGACCTTGGCGCCCATGCGTCGAATCGCGTGAATAACGCGCAATTCATCCCAACCAATGGGCACTTTGATGGCCAGGTTCTTATAGTCGCCGAAGTCCGCGATGAACTGCTTGGCCTGAACGATCATCTCGTCGGGATCGGTCGTGAAAAGCTCAACGCTCAGCGGAATGTTGGCTTCGTAGCGATCCAGCAGCGCGATGATGTCGCGAATGTGCGTTCCAAAATCGCGACGCTCCTCTTTCGAGAGAATCGAGGGATTGGTTGTGATCCCGCTCGCAAAGCCGCGCTTGAGCGCTTCTTCGATGTCCTGCAGGTTCGCGGTATCGACGAAGATCTTCACAGACTGCTCCTCAGGTCAGCGGCCGCACGGTGCGGGTCAGTTAGGAAACGATTTGCCGGCCAATGTATGTCAGCCCGCAAGCAAGCGTCAACGCGCGCGCCCGACCTTGGCATCGTACGCCTCGAGATCACGTGCGCGGATCACGGCAGAGATGATCGGCGGTGGGTGCGTCGCTCTGCGCGGTGCGTGCGTCCTGTCCGAGGGTGCCCGCGGCGGGACTCCAGGTTCCCGCAGCGATGGCCTGCTGTTTGGCCTCGTTCAGCGAGCCGGCGGTAATGTGCTGGACGCCCCCATTCTTTGTATCCGGCAGATCGAAGACGTACGTCGGCACAACCATCTGAGCGGTGCTGAAGTACTGCTGACCAGCGGCCAGGACGCTACGCGGAATCACCGACGCCCGAAACTCACCTGCCGAGGTCGCCGGAAAATGCAGCTCGTCTTGGCCGGCGGTCTCGCCGACCAGGCACCAGTCGCCGGCGGGCAGCTTGACAAACAGACGCACGATCGAATCTTGCTCCGGCGTACCGGCCGCTTGCGCATAGTTGTAGTCGACGTGCGCCACGGCATCAGATGACTGGAGGTTCACGCTCAGGCTGACAAGCGGGGCGTCCGGCGCAACGGTGAGCGGCGTGAGTGTAGGCGGCGAGCTGGCAAGCGGCCCGCATGTCGCGGTGGCCACGGACAGCGGCACCGAGAGCGTGCCGCACGGCGGCAGTGCATAGATCAGGTAGTCGGGCGCCTGGAGCGGGTTGCGGCCCTGGTCGAGTGGGTAGCCGAGTGTCTCCAGCTGGGTCGTGCAACGCTCACAACCCGCCGACGGGGTTGGCCCGGTCGGCACACGCGCGCAGATCAGAAAGCTTGGGACGGCCATCGGCCGCGAATCGACAGGCAGCGCCTGCCCGCGCGTGTAGTACCACACGACCGACGCGAGGTTGGGCGCAATGAAGCTGGCGCCAGCCAGCGCCGTGTTGCCGCGCAAGGCGGACGCGACCCCGATTTCTCGGGGCGGAAACCGGACGGCCAGCGTGCCTTGATAGGCCAGCCAGTACACGCCGAACACGACCAGCACCGCTCCGATGGCCGCGGCGTGCAGCGACCAGCGGCGGGCGGCACGGATCTCGTCGAGAAGAGCCAGGCCACACGTGGCCAGGACCACGTCCTCCAGAAAGACCAGAGCTGGCGCATAGTTGCGGACGAACGTCTGGGTGAAGTTGCCAATCGGCAGAATGGTCAGAACCAGGATAGCGAGTCCCAACGCAACCACGAATCGGCGCGCGTCCGGAGCATCTTCGGTATCTTGTGCCTGTAACGAGTCGGGCCGACTCGGGCGGAAACGCCACAGGCGCAGACCAAGAACCATCAGGACACCACCCAGCGCGAGCCACAGGCCTACGTGGACGACTGGGCGACCACTGACCGGCTCCCAGTCGTCCACGAGGCCGGTCGAGCGATCGAGCCACAGCGCGGTCGCGATGGCCAGGGCGACGACGAGCAGCGCAGCCAGGTCCGTCCGCATGGCCCGACCTCCGCGTGCGGCGGCTCTCCAGGCCGCCGCGGCCACCTGCACCACGAGCACGGAGTACACCAGCAGCGCGAGCGCACCTTGTCCCAACCCGAACATGGCGCGGTAGGCAGTCGGCGTCTGCTGCCACTGGCTGCCCGGGTCGATTGGCAGCCAGGCCGCCGCCGCGTCAGGACCGGCCACCACCATCAGAAACAAGAGTCCGACTACGGCTCCCAGGACCGCCGCAACTGTGAAGCCCACTTTCCTCCGCGCGGGCCGGGCAAGTTGACCGAAGAGGAAGACCTCCGTCAGCAGGACCAGCGCGCCAAGCGCGGGATTCGTTACGAAGACCAGGCTGATGCCCAATCCGACCGCCGCCAGACGCGCTTGGATCGGGCGATCGACAAACCACAGCAGCAGCCAGAGGTTGCCCCAGAACAACGGGAAATACACCGCCGTCTGAAGGTTGGTCGTCCAGGTGAGCACCCCGACGTACTGGACAGCAAACAGCAGCATGCTTGTGGCCGCCAGCGCGGCGCCGCCCAGACGCGTCAGAACGTGCAGGGCAAGCAAGAAACCCAACACGCTGACCACGATTCCCAATCCGGTGTGCGCACCCAGATCCGTGACTCCTGAGCGCAACAACACCTGCGACAGCAACTGACCGGACACGTTCGGGTCTTGCAGGTCGTACGCGGGGTGCGCGGCTGGATCTGAACTCGTCGCCGTGTCCGCGACAAACGGATTGTCGGCGGCGAACGTGGTGGCGTTGTATGCCGCGCGATACGTGAGGTAGGCGCCCGACGCATCGTAGCCGTAGGGCACGCGGTTGCCGAGCGCCCACAGCACCAGGCTCAGGCTGGCCAGCGTCAGCAGAGCCAGGGCGCCCAACATCGACCAGCGGCGCTCCGCTCGCACCGAGTCCTTCACTTCGCGCGGAGGCTAACACGTCAGCACGAACTGAGACCGCGTGCCCCAAGCGCCTGTAGACTGGGCATCGACCTGTGAGGAATGAACGCACAGTCAGCCCTCGACGATATCGCTAAGCCCAACCGGGCTCCGCCACGTCACCAGGCGCCCGCTGCGTTCCGCGTGCACGCGTCCGTTCACTGGTCGACGCTCGTCGCGCTGGCTCCATTTGTGGTGTTCTTTGGCGTCGCGGCCCTCGCCTTCCGCTACCCGCTGTTGGCTGGCTATCGCTGGATTGGCAATTCCGACCGGTGGAACCAGTATTTGCTGTTCGTCCAGTTCCACACGTACTCGCTCAACGCGGGCACCTTCCGCGCCTGGTCCGGCAACCTGACCGATGGCTTTGACATCCTGGCGCAGCCGTTCAGTTTCTTTTCACCCTGGTTTCTGCTGCCCACGCTGTTCCACACCTCTGATGTGGTCGCCGTCTTCGCGTACGTCGACTTCGCCTTCCTTGCCCTGACGCTCGGCGTGAGCTACTGGGTGATTCAGCGTCTCACCCACGACCGTCTGGCGTCGTTCGCGGGTGCGTGCATTTATGGATGCAGCACGTATTCGCTGCTGAAGCTCTCGCAGAACGACACTACCTATCTCACCATCGTCGTCGCGCCGATCATGTTCTTTCTGGTGCACACGGCCTGCCGCGAGCACCGCCTGAGAACGATCGCGCTGCTAACGGCGATCGTCGCGTACTGCGTGTACTCCGCGTTCCTCCAGGAGTTCAGTTATGTCCTGCTATTTCTGGGCCTTTATGCGGTGTGGCGCGCGTTCCACGCGCAGCGCGAAAGCCTGATCGCGTTTGCGGCCAGTCTGGCGGCCGGTGTGATCATTGGCCTACCCCGTCTGCTGGTGCAGTTTCAGACGCTGACCGACACACCGCGTATCAGTAGCGGGGTAGTGTTCGACGGGGACGTTTTCACGATCCTCCGCTACTTCTCGCGCGACATTTATGGTCGGAGCGCGGCAGAGAGCTTGCTGGGCCCAAGCGTGAACCTGTACGAAGGGGACCTCCTGTTTGCCGCGGGGTTCGCCTCGCTCTTGCTCGTCGCGATTCTGATCGATCGCGGACGACGCGCGCGAACTCCATGGAGCGCCCTACGCGCGAGCGACATCGGCTTCTTCGTCGCGTACATCATCTTCGTCTTTGCCACGATGCATCTCGAGTTTGTGTATCGCGTCGTGAGTGTGGCGTATGCCGGCATTCCGTTTCAGCATTCCCGCATTGGCGTGTCCGCGCTCCTACCAGTGGCCTTGTTGTCCGCGCTGTATTTGCGCCGTCGGTCTTCAGAACGCCTGCGGCCATCCGCCTGGGTCACGATTGGCGTACTCCTTGGGCTAGTTGTCGTCGCGTCGACCTTTGACTACGAGCGATGGCGCGATCCGTTCCTGAGCGCACTTGGGCAACCCGCGGGGCCATTTCTCACTTGTGACGCGTGTGCCACGCTCAAGGA
>JAFAWJ010001042.1 GCA_019242065.1 Chloroflexota bacterium | reverse complement strand
AGCCGTCACCCATCCTGCCCCAGAATTACGATCCCACCCGGATGTACCTGGTGGACGTCGACGGCGACGGCTGTGACGATCTCGTCTACGTCGGGGCAGGCCAGGTCGTCGTCTGGCTGAATGTGGGTGCCGGTCGGCTCACCAGTCCGCAAGTCATCGGCCCCACACCCGGTGTAGGTCCAGGTCGGGTTCGCCTGGCAGACATGACCGGGCGCGGCACGCTGGGCGTGGTATTCACCGCCGGCGTGCCCGGCGCTGATAGCAAACAACCCTGGTTGTTCCTGGACCTGAGCGGCGGAGTGAAACCCCACCTCCTCGACACCATCGGCAACAGCCTTGGCCTCACAACGCACATCAGCTACGCGCCGTCCACGGCTTTCGCCGAGCGCGACCGCGCCACCGGCCAACCCTGGAACACGCTCCACCCGTTCCCGGTGCAGTGCGTCGAGCGTGTCGTGCGGTCCGACTCCGTGACGCAGGTGACCGCCACCACCACCTATGCCTATCACCAGGCACGCTACGACGCAGCCAGCCGTGCCTTCCTGGGCTTCGGCGAGGTGGAGTCCACCATCGTCGGCGACGCCACGGCACCCAGCACGAAAACGGTGACCACGTTCCACCTCGGCGTGGATCCGGCCGACGCCAACCGAAGACTCACTTCCGACGAGCAACTCCGCCTCGGGGCGCTCCGTCGCCGCGTGCTCAGCACCACCATCTACGGACTGGACGGCACGGCGACTGAGAACCAGCCCTATTCTGTCGTCCGCCACCAGTACGACACGCACGTCCAACCGGCGCTGGCGGGCGGTTCCGTCGTCGTGCCGTTCGAGCGCCAGACCATCGAGGAGACCTGGGAACGTGGCAGCGCCGCCTTTGCCACCCGCCAGGTCGATTATGTCGACGTCGACCCCCGCGGCAACGTCACCAACCAGCGCAATCGCGTCACGCGGGCGGGCATAGCGACGCCCGACCAGGACGTGACCACGGTCACCACCTTCGCCAGCGGCGGCACGAATCTGGTGGCGTCGCCGGTCCGCACCACACAGACGGATGCGAGTGGCACGCTCCTGTCGGCCAGCGTGACCTACTACGATGGGCCGGCTTTCGAGGGGCTGCCGGAAGGCCAGATCAGCCTGGGCGCGGTAACCCGAATGGAAGACCTCGTGCTCACCGCCCAGTTGGCTCAGGCCGTCTACGGAGCCGATCAACCGGACTGGGCCGCGCAGTCGTATCACCATCTCGGCAGCGACACCGGCTGGTGGATGACCCGCTGTAGCTACCAGCGCAGCGGCGGCGGCCCCGGTTCGACCACGCTCCTCGCGCGCGGTCCGCGCGGCGGCGTATCGACAACGATCACCGACAGCACCGGCCAGTTCGTGCGCAGCCTGACCGACGCGGTTGGCAACACGCTCACCGCCACTGAAGACCAACGCACGAGTCAGACCGCTCAGATTACAGACTCCAACGGTCAGACCACCGCCGACACTTTCGATTTGCTGGCCCGTGTGGCCACCACCATCGGTCCGGGCGACAGCCCGGCACTGCCCTCGGTGAGCTTCGACTACCGAACCAGCCAACTCCCAATGCGGCTGGGCACCGGCGAACGAATCATCTCCGGTCAGGCCGCGGTCCGGCAGACCTTTCAGTACTTCGACGGCTACGGCCGCACGCTGTCTCGGCTGACGCCTGGCGAGGGCGATGTGGGCCGGGGGTGGATCGTCAACGGAGCCAGTGTCTATAACTCCAAGGGCCAGATCGCCTCGAGCGCGCTACCGTATTACGTCGACGACCCGGAGTGGGCCGCTACCCCCGGTACAGCGGTCCTGGTGGAGCAGCGCTACGACGCGCTGGGACGCGTGGTGTACCGCCGTGCGCCGGGGATATCGGTGACCACCTGGACCTTCGAGCCTGGTAAGACCACCGTCGCCCGCGCGCCCGACGGAGGAACTCCGAGTCCGGTCGAAGTCCACGACGTCGATGGCCTCGGCCGGACGCTCGCGGTTTCGCGGGCGGACGGTGGCCGCTGGGTTCAGGCCAGCTACGCCTACAACGCTGCCAACCGGATGACCTCGGCGATGAGCCCCGACGGAGCCACCACCAGCATGGTCTACGACCTTCGCGGTGGCGTGATCCAGCAGACTGGTGTGGACACCGGCACAACTCGCACGGTGATCGACGCCGCGCGGAACATGGTCGAACGGCGTCTGCCCACCGGTCAGAGCGTCAGCATGTCGCTCGACGCTATCAACCGGGTCACGCAGGTGGTGGAATCCGGAAGTCCGACGCCGGTGGTGACATACCAGTACCTGGATACAGGTGCTCCGCCACCCCCGGATGGACACCAGAACCGCATTGGGCGTCTGTACTCGGTGACGGACGGACTTGGCACGATCACCTTCGCATACGATGCGGCCGGGCGACCCACCGGCTCGGTGCGCCAGGTGGCGATGGGACCCGGCGGCAGCTACGCGACGACCACCGACTACGATCAGCTTGGGCGTGTCACCGCGGTCACCCTGCCCGCACCGACGCCCGGCGCGGCGAGCACGACGGTCACCTATAACTACGATCAGCGCGGGCTCCTGGCGAGCGCCAACGGACTGGTCACCGAGGCGGAACACGACGTATTCGGCCGCCTGACGCGCCTGGTGTACGCCAATGGGGCACAGAACCTCGCGGAGTTCGACCAACTGACCGGCCGGATGACGCGTCAACAAGTGCTGGCTCCTGACGGGACCTCGCTCCGCGACCAGACTTTCGCCTTCGACCCGGCCGGCAACCTGGCCGCGGTGACCAGCCCGCTCTCTGCGGACGCCGTCACCTACCAGTACGACGGCCTCAACCGTCTCTTGGGAGCCCAGTACGGCAACGGCGACAGCTTCGGCTATGCCTATTCCGATGGCGGAAACATCACCCACGTCGGCGGCATTGGCGATGTGACGTACGGACCGACACCGGGGAGTGCGGCGGTTACATCTGCCGCGGGGACCGCCTACACCTACGACGCGGCCGGCCGCATGGCGTCAGGACCGTACGGCACGCTCACGTTCGACGCCCTTGACAACTTGCGTTCGGTGGCGCCACCGGGAGGCGGAGACCCGATCGACTATACCTACGACTTCCGCGGGCAACGCGTTGTGACCAGTCGCGGCGGCACCCTCGTGGCGCTCTCGGCGACACTCCACCTCGAATTCCAGAACGGCGCACCCATCCTGTGGCTGCCATTTGGCGACGCGCGAGTCGCAGCCGTCTCGAATGGCAAGCGCGTCTACCTCCACCCGGACCTGTCCGGTACGCCGACCCTGTTCACCGACGAAAGCGGCACGCTGGTCAGACGCATGGCGTTCGGACCCTATGGCACGCTGCGATCCGACTCGGCGCCACCTGCGGTCGGGTTGTTGGCGGACACCGGGCTGGTGTGTCTCGGTCGGCGCTGGTACGACCCGCGCCTGGGACGCTTCATTAGCCCCGATCCGCTGGTCGCGGGCGTGTTCTCCATAGACTCCTGGAATTCGTACATCTACTCACACGACAATCCGATCACCTTTATCGATCCCACCGGCTGTTCGTTCTGGGACGTGCTCGCAATTATCGGGGTAGCGCTGGTGGTGGCGGTGCTCCTGGTCGGAGCGATCTTCACCGGTGGTGCGACGCTCGCCGTAGCGGGTCTGGTTATCAATGTCAGCGCCGGCATGATGGCCGCGACAGCGGTCGGCATCGCCGGCGGCGCGATTGTCGGCGGCATCGCGGCGGCGCGCGCCGGTGGGTCGATCGCGGCTGGCGTGCTGCTCGGCGGCCTGTTGGGCGGCGTTGGCGCCTACACCGGTGGCGTGCTCGGCGCCGCGGCCGGCGGCCTGTTCTCGGCCGGCTCGCTGTCCGCCATGGTGGCGACTGGTCTGGTGCAAGGCGCGGTCGCCGGAGCGGCGACCGGCGCGGCAATCGGCTTCGCGGGTGGCAAGGGCTCCGCCGAGCAGATTTTGCTGGCAATGGCCAAGGGGGCCGCCTGGGGGGCGCTCACCGGCGCCCTGCTCGGGGCCGCAACGCATTTCATCTTCGCGAATCCCGTATCACCCAGTAATCCAACCGGAGCGCCCGACAATTACGTGGGCATCACCGCCTCCAAGTGGGACCCTTCCGCGCCGGCCGCGGCCGGCCTCGTCTCCAGGGCCAGCGTGAATTACGTCGACCAGTATGCCAGCGCTGGCTTCGACTACACCAGCGAAGTCGCCGATATCAGCCGCAGCGGCCTCAGCGGATTCAACGGCAATGGCATTACGGAATGGGTCGGCACTGGCTATATTCCGAATGGCAGCGGCTACTTCGAATGGACGGCCTCGGGCTCTTTCAGCTCCGGCTTCAACGTCGGCGGCGTGCTCATCGGCCGCGGCGGCATGCTGATCGCGATCCCGGTGGGTTGGGTTCCGACCGCGGTCATGTCGGCCGGTGGGATCACCGCTGCCGTCAACCTGTCGATGGTCCTCGATTATTCCGGCGGGATGTCATATGCCGACCAGCTAGTGTTTTTGGGCAACGCCGTGCCGATCCTTGACCTGGCGCTCGGCGCGTTCGAGGAATTCAAATATGGCTGGTGGGAGAACGGCAAGCAAGATTTTTCCGCCGTCTTCAGCTCGAACCCGAATCCGCCGCCTCCGCCACCACCCCATCCTTGAGATTCATGCCGGTGTGCCGACGACCATCGTGTACCCTCCGACAAGCTGTGGACCCTCGTACTGAGCGAGGCGAACGACCTGCGCCTGTCCGGCCGTCGGCGCCCGTGCCGCGTTGATCGCCTGGAGCATGGTCTGATCGAAAAGCTGGCTGTGATTGACCAGCGTGCTGAGCGTCGCGTCTGGAACCGAAAGGTGCGTTGAAGTGATCGGAGTCGCGGTAGCGGCGAGGGCTGGCGCCGGCGTGTCTATCAGCGCATGGGGCAAAATACGTGGCGTATCCGCCGGCGTCGGCACAACAGTCAGCGTTTTGTCGGCGTTCAGGTTCGCCAGGACGTGGGTGGTGATCGTCGGGTCGATGACGAGTTTGGGCGCGACGATCTGTACGGCGTCCTTCGCTTCGGACCCGACCTGCGTCATTTCGAAACGCGTTTGAGCTGTCGCGGCCTGCAGCTTCAGACGCCCGACGATCGCCTGCATCTGCTGGGTGCCGGCCACGACCGCGACGTTGCGCTGTGCGATATGGCGATTTTCATATGCCGCCCATTCGTTGGGCCCAATCTGGTCGCCGAATCCAGAGACGCGGACCACCAGGCACTCGTGGCCGCCGTTCTCCATCACTGGCACCCAGGCTTTCGGGCATTTGACGAGCTGATGGCAGTCGGCCGAGGTCCGCGGCGCAAGCTCCACGCGCGTCATGCCGATCAGGTTGGCGTCCGCACCACTGATGCCGAGCGATGGATTGAACCAGTAGAACTCGACGCGGACGCCGGTGACGGGTGCACGACCGAGATTCCACACGTGCGCGTAGACCGTGTTCGGCGTGCCCTGTGTCACGGTGCCGCCGTGATCGGGCGGAATACGCGGCGACGCCGACGGGTCGCCGGCCGCGGTCCAGATGTCGGGGCTCTCCCAGAAGGTCTGGTTGATCGGGCGGTTGCCGTGGTCGCCGGTGAAGGCGCGCACGAGGAGATATGGCAGGAATTGCTGGCTCCGGCCGCGTTGTCCGTCGGCGGCACCGAGCTTACCGTCCTTTATGAGCTGTAACAGCTGTTTGGCATGTTCCTGCTCCTGCGGCGTGCCTGGGAAAGTGCCGACCTTGGGAGGCGACGCCCCTGGCGCGTTCGCGAACAGCGGCGATTGGGGCGGTGTATCGGAACTGGTGTCGTCAGTTGCCATCAGACGTACCTTGGCTGAATGTCGATGTATCGAATACGAACCGCACGCTCATTAGTCTCACTTTGCATCGACACAATCGAGGATGGACCGGTCGCGGGGGCCGGCGGCGCAATGTCGTCACTGCACCAGCCGGTGCCGGGCGCTATTGGCGCCTGATACGCGCGGTGGTCGTGCGGATCGGGTGGGTTATCGTACTGCGCGCCACGGAAGTAGGGCGTCGGCACGCCTTTGACGTCCTTCGAGCGCACCCAATCCCAGCACAGGTATCCATACCCGCGATCGCTGTCGAGGTTGAAGTTAGTGATGTGGTGGCGGGCGTCTTGGCCCGCGTGGTCGCGCGTCAAGCTGGCGACGACATAAGCCGAGTAGTCAACCGGATCTCCGAGAGAGGAGTGGGCGTCGAAAGCGGCCCGCGCAGTCTCAATTGTCTGTTCCTCGCTGGTGGAGTCCTCGAATTTGGCACGCGTGGCATTGTCGCCGGCGTCGCCACCCATCAACACAGTCGCGTCCTGCGGCGCGTTGTACGGACTGGCGACGCTGATCGGTGGCTCCACTGGAATGTTTGTCCCGGCGTCGTTGGTGAGCGGGAACCGCCAGGGGCGCGTGAATTCGCTGGGACCGCTGCCTGCGACGCCGCTCTGATTGGTCGCGGCTCCAGAACACGACTTGGACAGGGCCGCGTTGATGAGATTTTCAACGGTCGTGTTGGCATCCTCGACGACGTCGCGCGGGAACTCGCGGTTCTGGTTGTGGCCACTGGGCTCGGTCTGCGTTGTCGCCGTGCCACCCAGTCCACCCGAGAAATCGTTGAGGCTGGCATCGATCCCAGGCCAGGTGTCAAGAACGCTCACCCCCAGGGTCATCAGGCCCGGGTTC
>JAFAWJ010000925.1 GCA_019242065.1 Chloroflexota bacterium | reverse complement strand
AAGGTCTGCTGGCGCGTCGGAGCTGTGCTCGGCCCGAGTGTGAGCAAACGCAGCGGATCACTCAGACCTGTGGCGATCTCGGTCAGCGTCATGGTCCTGGCCCGCGACGCGGCGAGCTCGATGCCCAGCGGCAAACCGTCGACCAGGTGGCAGATCTCACCCGCCAGCACCGCGCTAGACGGGTCGAGGGCGAAGCCTGGCTGCGCCGCCTCGATGCCCGCCGCCAGGAGTTGTACGGCATCGCACTCGATCATGGTGTCGATGGGTTCGTGCGTGCTCGCGATTGGCAGCGGCCCGACCGGAGACACAACCTCACCTGAAACGCCCAGGGGTCGTCGGCTTGTAGCCAGAATCGAGAGGCTATCGCAGGTTCGCAGCAGCGCCGTGACGAGTTCGGCGCAGCTCTGCAGGACGTGTTCGCAGTTATCCAGCACCAGCAGCATCTGGCGCGGCTGCAAGGCCATGCGGAGTGACGTGAGCAGGTCCTGGCCGGGTCGTTCACGCACAGCAAGGGCGTCGGCGACCGCCGCCACGACACCGTGCGCGTCGGTCACCGGCGCGAGCTCCGCCAGCCATGCACCGTGCGCGTAGTTCGCCTTCAGCGCCGCGGCAATGCGCAGAGCGAGGCGCGTCTTGCCGACACCGCCCGGACCCACCAGGGTGACCAGCCCGGCCGTGCCCAACGCTAGCGAGACCTGTTCGACCTGGTGCTGGCGACCGATGAAGGTCGTCAGCTCGCGTGGCAGATTGCCGGCCTGTCCGCGTGGATGCGCCGCACGCCGCGCCCACCGTCGACGCGCAGGCGCCAACCGCCGCCGCGCAGGCCGCTGCCCTCGAACCGTATTTTCCATTGGGGCCTGCCCGCAGCGTACTTCGCTGTCGCTTCGCAGAGTAGGGTGTTTTGACATGGAGGAAGGATGATCCAGGCCCGGCGGCTGACCCGTACCTTCAGGGTTGGCAAAGAGGTCATCGAGGCGGTTCGCGGAATCGACCTCGACGTGGCCGAAGGCGAGCTCGTCGCATTCCTGGGCCCGAACGGTGCCGGGAAATCTACGACCCTGCACATGCTGACCAGCCTGCTGCCGCCCACGTCCGGCACCGCCATCATCGACGGGGTAGACGTCACTCGCGACCCGGCCGGCGTCCGCCGGCGCATCGGCTACATCGGCCAGAAGGAGGGCGCAGGCCACAACTACCGCGTCTGGGACGAACTGCGCATGCAAGGCCTCTTCTACGGCATGACCGCGCGCGACGCGGCGCGCCGGGGCGAGGAGCTCATGGTGTCGCTGGACCTTGCCGAGCTCCGCATGCGCAAAGTCAGCTCCCTCTCAGGCGGACAGAAGCGGCGCCTGGATATTGCGATGGGCCTGATCCACGCGCCCCGACTGCTGTTCCTGGACGAGCCGTCGACGGGCATGGACCCTCAAAACCGCGCCAATCTCTGGGAGCACATCATGCGCATTCGCCGCGAACATGGCACCACCATCGTGCTCACCACCCACTACCTCGAAGAAGCCGACGCCATGGCCGAGCGCGTCATCATCGTCGACCACGGTCGCATCATTGCCGACGACACCGCCGACGCGCTCAAGCGCCAGCAGGCCGGCGATCGCCTGACCGTGGTCGTGCCCGCGACGCAGGTGGACCTGGCGCGCACCCAGCTCGAGGCCAACGGCAGTGGCGCCGAGGTCCAGGCCACCGAGATCCAGCCACTCGCCGACGGCGGCGCTGCGCTCGTGCTGCATGTGGCGGCCGCCGCGCACGCCATGCCGCGCGTGCTTGGCCGTCTGTCCGCCGGCGGTGTCGAGGTTGTCTCGGCTTCCGCGCACCAGCCGACCCTCGACGACGTCTTCCTCAATCTGACCGGTCGCAGCCTGCGCGACGCGGGCAACACCTGATGCACGGCATGCTCCTCGACGTTCGCAACGTCTGGTGGCGCGAGAGCCTGCTCATCGTGCGCGATCCCTTCACCCTCATCTTTTCGCTGGTCCAGCCGCTGGTCTTCCTGGCCCTGTTCGGGCCGCTGCTCACCGGTGTCGCCAGCCAGACCGCCTTCGGCGGCGGCTCGACGTTGCAGTGGTTTCTGCCGGGCGTCGTCGTGATGATCACCATGTTCGGCACGTCCATGACCGGCGCCAATCTGCAGTTCGAGATCATGACCGGGTCGTTCGAGCGCATCCTCGCCACGCCGCTGGCGCGGCCCGCGCTGGTGATCGGACGAGCGCTCAAGGAGCTGACGCCCCTGGTGGCGCAGGCAGCCATCATCACGCTGGTCGCGGTGCCATTCGGGTTCCAGTTGTTCCCGGTGCACGTGGTGGTCGGCCTGCTGATACTGGGGATTTTCGGCGTGGGTGTGGGCGCCCTGTCGTATGCCCTGGCCATCGCGGCGCGCAAGACCGAATGGATCTTCTGGGCAGTCCAGCAGAGCCTGCTGTTTCCCCTGCTGATCCTGTCCGGCATGATGCTGCCGCTCGAGACGGGCCCGGCCTGGATGCAAGCGCTGTCGCGCCTGAACCCGTTGACCTATATCGTCGACGCGGAGCGCATCCTGTTCGCCGGCGGCGTCGGCGCGGAAGTAGCCTACGGCTTTGCCGCGGCCCTGGCCACCGCCGCCATCGGCCTGCTGGTCGGCGTGCGGGCGATCCGCCAGGCCACATTGTGACACGAAGAGTCCGCGATCAGGCGACCTTGCGCTCGCTCGAGGCGCGGCCAACGTGTTGCGGCTGCTCTGCGGCCGATGGGTGCTCCAGCAGATCGTTCAATTCGGCGCCGAGCAACAGCGCGTACGCGGTGATCTGCAGCCACAGCATCATGACCACCACGCCGCCCAGCGCGCCGTAGGTCTGCGAGTATCCGCCGGACTTGTCGACGTAGATGACGAAGATCGTGCTGGCCAGCAGCCAGCCGCCCACGAACAGCAAAGCACCTGGCGTGATGAACCGCCAGGCAGGTTTGGCGTTCGGGGCGACCCGATACACCACCGTGCATTCGGCGCAGAGAACGAGCACCAGCGCCGGCCAGCGCAGGACGCCGAGTACGCCGGGCACCCAGCTTCCATCTCCGCCAGCTTGACGGCTCACAATCTGGCCGAAACTCATCACGGCGATCGCCACGACGAGCACCGATCCCGCCAGGATCGTCAGCCACAGACCGACCACGTACCGCTCCCAGAAGGGGCGCGTCTCCTCGATCTCGTACACGCGGTTCATCGCCTTGAGCAGCGCCGCGCCGCTGCCGGCGAACAGCCACAGGACACCCAGCACGCCGAGGCTGATGCCCGCGTGCTCCGAGCTCAACACCGTCTCGAGCTGTTGTCGGATCGAGTCGGCCGCGCCTTGCGGCAGGCTGGACTCCAGCAGCCCGAGCATCTGGTGCACGGGGTTGTCCACGTGCAACACGTTCTGAAGTCCGGAGCCGAGCAGTGCGAGAAAAATGAACAGCGGGAACAACTCGAGAAACGTGCGAAAGGCAATCTCGCCGGCGAGACCGGCGACGTCGTCCTTGTTGGCTTGCTGGAACAGCTGCCTGGTCGTCTCGACGAGCGTCTGCCGGCTGGGCACCTCCCGATAAAGAGCACCACACGTGCCACGCTAGCCGACGTCAGAACCCCGTCGGGAAACCGCTGGTCAGAAGCGCCGCACAATCGTCGAAGACGACGACCGCGCCGCCCGCCTCCAGTTCGTCGCGGCTGAAGGCGCCGCCGGTCAGCACACCCACGGTCCGCAGGCCGGCGCCGCTGGCGGCTTGGACGTCCCACAGCGTGTCGCCGATGACGACGGTCTCCTCGGCCGGCAAGCCGGAGCGAGCGAGCACCGCCTCGAAGATATCCGGGGCAGGCTTGCTCGCCGCCACGTCGGTCGCGACGACGACGCCCGCCAGCCGGCCGGTCGCGCCGAACGCCGCCAGGTGCTGCTCCGTCTCCTCGGGCTGGGCGCTCGTGCCCAGCCACACCGGCAGGCCGATTTCGAAAAGATGCGCCAGCAGCTCGCGCGCACCAGGCAGCGGATAAGCATAGCGACGCATGTCACGGTAGAGCTCTTTGTGACGAGCATCGACCTGGCTGGCCAGCTCGCGATCGCCGACGAGTTCAGGTAGGAACTGGTCGGCACCCTTGCCGATCTGTCGATGGATCACCGAGCGGGGAATCGGCCGGTCGACTTCGAGCAGAGCGCGCGCGAAGGCATCCGCGTGCAGGTAGTTGGAGTCGACGAGCGTTCCGTCCAGATCCAGAACGATGCCACTGAGCATGGATGGTCGCGCAAGAGGCACGTGGCATGCCAAGCCTGCACCGCCAGAGCTAGCCGCGCGTCACCGCCGTCGGCAGCACGCTGGCCGCCACGTCGCGTGGACGCACGAAGCGGTAGCCGCGGCGGGGTAGTCCGTCCGGCCCATTGGGGTAGGTCAGGTGCCTGTTCCAGCGTCGACCAGTCCGCTAAAGACGAATATTAGGCTTGGGATGCCCCGAGGGCTTGCTCCAGTTCCGCTCGGATCTGCTCGCCACCGTTGGCGCGCCAGTCCTGCACCAGCTGGTCATATGCATCCAGCGACTGCGTGCCCGTGACGATCGCCGCCAGTCCGTCCAGCATGTTCTGATTCAGCACGTTGCCCTTGGAGGCGTTCGTGTTCGAATACAGCCCAAGCGAGGCATCGGAAACACCCACCGCATCCATCTGCTTCTGGTCGGCCTGAATGACCTGAGCGAATTGCGGATCCTGCGGGTCGAACAGAATCTGTGGCGGATTCGGCACGGTGACAGTACCCGCGCCCCACGGCATGGTGTCGGACTTGCCTTTGTCGGTGAGTGTCGGATTGCCCTTGTCGTCGTAGTCCCAGTCGGTGCCTTTCACGCCGTAGTGCAGCAGCAAATACTCCTCACTGCCGATTGGCGCGGCCAGATAGTTCATGATCCGCAGGATCTCTTTCACCCGATCGGCATTCGCCCGCTTGTTGATGGCGGTGAACCCGAAGGTGCCGGGGCCATACCAGTAGTGCCCCTTGCTCCCATCACCCGCCGGTGGGACCGGCTGTCGCAGTTTGACGGCCGGATTGATGGCTTTGGCCTGATTCCACTGGTCGATGGTCATGCCATCGTGATGGAACGCGAACTTGCCAGCGGTGAAATCGGTGCGCGCCTGGAGGATAGTGTTCGACGCGCTATTCGGGTGATACACGCCGGCGGCGTACAGGTCGCGCGCGTAGCCCACCGCCGCTTTGAACTGCTCGGTTTCGAAGGAACGGGTGAATTTCCCTCCGGACTCGGCCCACTGATTCGGCGCACCAAACATCGCCGCGTACAGGCCACCACTCGTATTCCAGATGTCGAAGGCGTTGTTGCTCTGGGTGCCGATGTCCCACACGCCGGCCTGCGGATTATTCAACTGGGTGACCACACGCTTGAAGTCGTCGGCCGTGGTGGGCAACTGCGCACCCACCTGATCGAGCATCTCCTGGTGCGCCCACAGCATCCAGAAGAAACGCATATAGGCGGTGGGGACCGCGTAGATGGCGTTGTTGAAGACCATCTGTTTCCAGGCCACGGTGGGCAGGTTGGCGAGGTTGGGATAGTTCTTGATCGCGTCGCCGCTCAGGTAGGGCGTCAGGTCGGCGAAGGTGGAGCTCATCAGCCGGTCCATGCCCGGCAGCGTTCCGAACAGATACACCACATCCGGCACGTCCGAGCCGGCCAGCACGGTGTTGAGGCGGGTCGTGTAGTCGGCGTACGGGACCAGCTGCATCTTCAGCGTTGCGCCGACCTGATTGTTGACGGCTTGCCAGGCCGGGTTGTCCTCGACGGCGGCATTCGGCACGATCGTGTAGGAGAGCCAGGTCACATCCGAGCCGGAACCTGGCGTCTGGGAGACGGACGTGAACGTGGTCTTCGGGTAGTTCAAGTAGCCGTCAGGGATGGTGTCCGTGCCGGGCAGGTCAGGCTTGACCGACTGTTGCGGGCTGTAGCTGGGTAGCTGCACGGGGCCAGCGCTGGTCGGGGCGGCGCCTGCAGGCGTTGCGGCAACGACGGCACCGGCAGTGTTGGCCGGCGGCTGTGGGGTGGCCCCAAGCGCCGATGTGTTGGCGGGCGCGTTCATGCAGGCTTGCAGCAAGAACTGCACGCCAACGCTGGACGCCAGGGGCACGCCCAGACTCTGCCGCAAGAAGGCACGCCGCGTCGACGTGCGTCGTTGCCTGGTTTGAGCGACTTCCACCCGCATGCTGTGTCTCTCCCCTGTGGCGTGTCAGTTCCTCGGTGGATCATCGCAGTGGGCACGCTGCCAGGTCAAACAGGTCGAAAGTATGTAGCGTGAGGCGTACAATGCCGCTCGACGGGAGAGGGTCCATCTATCCGATGATCCACGCTTTCAACGGGGAACCGGCCGAACGTCAGCCGGAGCAACACCAGGCAGTCCAACGTATCTTCAGTCGTCGCGCCGCTCTGACACTCTTTGGCTCCGGTGGTGCCATGCTGCTGGGAGCCGCGTGCGGCCCGTCGAGCCCATCCGCACCGAGCACTGCCCCCACGCCGGTGGCCACCGCCGCGCAAGCCACGACGGCACCGGCACCCACCGCCGCCTCGCAAGCCGCCGCACCCACGCAAGCCGCCGCGCAACCCGCGGCAGCCACCGTGGTGCCCGCCGCCCAGCCGACCACCGTCTCGCCGCCCAGGTCAGGCGGCACCCTGCGGGTCGGCGAACCCGCCGACATCGCCAGCCTCGACGGCATCGTGCGGGGCGGCTACGAGAACGTCTGGCTCGTGTACGACCGCCTGGTCACCTACGACGATCAGCTCAAGCCGCAGCCAATGCTGGCCGAGAGCTGGGACCTCAGCCCCGACTACACCCAGATCCAGCTGCATCTGCGCCCCGGCGTCACGTGGCACACGGGCCGCGAATTCACCAGCGACGACGTCAAGTGGAACCTCGTGCGCGTGCAGGATCCGGGTGCCGGCTACGGAGATTTCGCCGCCCAATCGTCCTGGTTCACCACCATCGATACCCCAGACAAGTACACGGTGCTGCTGAAGTCAGACCAGTCGCGTCCGGCGATGTTCGACTTCTTCCAGCAGTTCAACCTGGTCGATCAGAACATCATGACGGGTCCGGACGCCAAGACCAAGGCCTCCGGGACTGGACCCTTCATGTTCGTCGAGTGGGCACCCGGTGACCACATCACCGTGACGAAGAACCCGAACTACTGGCAGACGGGTCGGCCCTACCTGGATAGCATCGTCTCGAGTATCCGCGCCGGAGATCAACCCGGCCTCGCGGCGCTCGAGGGCGGCCAGATCGACCTGCTGCGCACCGGGTCCGTGCGCGACGTGGCTCGCCTTCAGGCGGATCCAACGTATCAGGTCTTTGTGCACCCCAGTCCCGGCACGTTTTACGAGATGGCCTTTCTCACCACCGTGCCGCCCTTCGACAACAAACAGGTGCGGCAGGCCTTCAACTGGGCGATCGACCGCCAGCGCCTCGCGCACGAAGTCTTTCTCGATTTCGCGCAGCCGGTCGATCTGCAGTGGAGTCCATCATCGCCCGCCTACGATGCTTCCAAGAATCAGACCTACTCGTACGACCTGGATAAAGCCAAAAGTCTCTTGCAGCAGGCCGCCGTCTCCAACCTGCAGACCAACGTCATCGTCACCACCGCCAATCCGTTGAATGCGCTCGGTTTCCTGCAGATCTACCAGGCTGCACTGGCCCAGTTGGGGGTCACGCTCAATATTCAGACCTTCGAGCCCGGATCATGGGCCGCCGCGGTGATTGGCCACAACTACAACGCGATGTACGCGACGCCGGATGTCGAGGCGCAAATGCTGCCGATCAGCAATCTGAACGGGCCGACCTGGCGGCCAAGCCCCAACAATACCAACTGGAATCCGCCCGAGTGGCAGACGCTGTTCAATCAGGCCGCCAGCGAGGCCGATCCCGATAAGCAGAAGACGCTGTACGCCTCGATCAACGACTACATTCTGGACCAATCGTGGGCGATGCCGATTTCGTCAAACCCGCAGATCATGGTCGGGACTGCCAAGCTGCATGGAGTGGAGCCAAATCAATACGGCGCCTGGTACTTCACCAACGCCTGGCTAGAAAGCTAGCTTCGCGGTTCGGATTGTACGGTAGCGGCAATGATCGCACTCGGGAACAACGCCCATCTCTTTGCTCGCCCCGCGCGGCGCCAGGAACTGGCCTGGTGCTTCGGGACCGCGCTCGGCTGTGGGTCGGTGCGCACCGTTGCGCACCCCGCCATGCCCGAGCCGATGCTCCTGGTCGATTTCCCTGGCGGCGGCCACCTGAGCATCGAGTTCGTCGAGGCGGCCCTGGACGACGATCAGCCGCGGCTGGGCACCTGGCTGGAGCTGCGGGCGGAGGACCCGGCGGCGCTCATGCGAGCGGCCCTGGACGCGGGGCTGCTCGAGGTCAAACATCCGGGTCATCCGTACTATTTCATGGCGCCCGGCGGTCAGGTGTTCACAATCGCGCCACTCCACTGAAACCGTCTCGCTCAAAGTGCGTACAGCCGCTTGGCGTTGTCGTAC
>JAFAWJ010000915.1 GCA_019242065.1 Chloroflexota bacterium | reverse complement strand
GATATGTGGACCTTCGAAGTTGCCCCAGCACAGGTGCAGTCGCACGCGGTCCGACGGGATGTTCTGCAGGGCGTGGTTCATCGCCTCCACGTGCATCTGGGCAACCGACCGAAAGTCGTCGATGCTCTTGTCGGCGAAGACGTACCGGTTCCAGCCCATGGCCAGGTCAGGCGCATCCAACTGGAGGACGAAGCCGGCGTCCACGATCGCGCGGTACTCGTGCTGCATCGCGTCGGCGACGGCCATGACATACGCTTCGTCGTCCTTGTAGTAGTCGTTTTCCAGGAAATTCCAGACGACGCCAGGCGAGGCGGCGGTCATGAACTGGTCTTCGACGTGCACGCCCTGGAGCGCCGCCTTCAAATTGTCGATATCACGTTTGACCAGCGCGTCACCGCGCCAGGTAATGGGACCGGTACACACCGGTCGTTTGATCATCCCACCGCCCGGCACACGCTGCTGATAGAACTCTGGAAAATCCGCGGCTTCCACTTGCGGTCGTTGGGGACGGCTATCGCCTTCGAATCCCGTCAGTCGCTCCGTGACGTAGGTGGAGTAGCCGACCTTGCTGACCTCGCCGTCGTTGACCACGTCCACGTGGGTGTCCGCCTGCTGGCGGACGACCTCGCGGACGGCATCTTTGACGCGCTGCTCCAATGCAGCGTTGTCGCGCAGCTCCTGCTGATCGTGGCCCTCGACGATCGACAGCACGTCTTCCGGTCGGGGCAGGCTGCCGGTATGTGTCGTCAGGATACGGTCGGTGCTGCGCTTCATCAGTCCGGAACCCAGACGATAGAGGAGACCTCGCTGAATTCGCGGCGCTGCTTCGTGAAGGTCGCGCCGCCGTCCTGGCTTTCGTACAGGTAGCCGTAACGGCTGGCAGCCAGCACGCGCCTCGGTTGGTCAGGCTGGGCGCGGACCACCCACATCGCGGAATTGGGCGGCCGGTCGAGTTCGGCGGCGTGCCAGGTGCGACCGGCGTCGGTGGTGCGCATCAACGCGCCGGTCGTGCCGGGTGTGGCATCGCCGATGGCCGCCCACGCGGTACAGGGATCGACGGCGTCGAACACCACGTCGCGGATATGGGTGTGCGGAAAGTGCTGTTTGACGCCCACTGGCTGCCAGTTCTGACCGTCGTCGCGGCTGATGAAGATCTCGTTGTTGACGGTCAGAAACACCGACTTGGGTGGACCGGCAGTCACCGCCGCGGCGTGGCCGTCGGGATTGGTGATGCCGCCGTCGACACGTTGCCAGGTCTCGCCGCCGTCCGTGCTGCGGCGCATGCCGTCGACCTCGATACTGGCCCACAGGTTCTGGGGAGCGTTGGGATCGATGGCAATATCCGTGACGCGCGGTACGCCAACCGCGGCGCACTCCGTCGCGATCTCGACCGGTAAGGCCTTCCAGGACGTGCCCGCGTCCTCACTGCGGAAGACCGTCGCGCGGGATGGCGTGCCGGTGCCGACGAAGACGACCTTGTCATCGCTGGGGTGGAACGCGATGCGCCACACCTGCTGGCCCTCGAGTGCACCTTCGAGCCGTTGCCAGCGCCGGCCGCCGTCCTGGCTGCGCAGCACGCCCTGGTCGGTGCCTGCCCAGATGACGTGAGGGGATTCGGGTCGATTGACGAGCGTGCGTACGATCGCGTCGGAATGGAAGCCCGCGGCGGGTCCGCTGCGCTCCCACCGCTCACCGTCATCAGTGCCCAGGACGCTCTGTCCGACCGTGCCAACCAGCGTTCGCATCAGCAGACCTCCTACGGCCCCACGGTACCATCATCGCCGTATGGAGTTGTCTGTCGAACGGTGCGCGAGCATCAGAGCGCTGTCGCTGCCCGAGACAACCGTCGAAGCTGCCGAGATCGTGCCGGCCGGCCCGTACACCACCGTCCCCCCGGGTGTGGCCGAGCCAGTGGTGATCGACTTGCCCGAACACTGTCGCGTCAAACTGGTGGTCGCGCCGCAGGTCAACGTCGAGGTGTGGCTGCCCGTCGATGGCTGGAATGGCCGTTTTCAAGGCGTTGGGGGTGGCGGGCTGGCGGGGCTCATCTCCTACCCTGCGCTGGCGCGCGCGGTGGCCGACGGCTACGCCGCGGCGTCGACCGATACGGGGCACGTCGGCAGTAGCGACGCCCTGTGGTCGATTGGTCGACCGGACCTGGTGGAGGACTACGGTCATCGCGCGGTGCACCAGATGACGCTCAAAGCGAGAGCTGTGATCGAGGCGTTTTACGGCCGGCCGGCGCATCACGCGTACTGGAACGGATGCTCTACCGGCGGACGCCAGGGGCTCATGGAGGCGCAGCGGTATCCGTCTGACTACGACGGGATCCTGGCGGGTGCGCCGGCCATCAACATCTCGGTCTTTCATGCCAGCCAGGTCTGGGCGGCACAGCACGCGCTGGTCGATCCCGAAGATCACATCTCGGCGGAGCAATACGCGGCGATCAATCGCTGGGTCCTGGACAACTGGGATGCCCAGGACGGGGCGGCGGATGGGGTGATCGAGGACCCCCGTCGGGTGGTGATCGACTACGCCGCGGTGCAGGCGGCCGCGAACCTGAGCGAACGCCAGGTGGCGACGCTGCGCGCCCTGTACGGTGGGCCGGTCAATGCCGCGGGCGATTCGGTCCACCCGGGCTTGATGCCCGGTGGTGAAACACAGTGGGGACCGGTGGCCGGTGGGCCCAAACCATTTCCCATCGGGCCGTTGATCTACGGTCAGATGGTGTTCGAAGAGCCGGACTGGGACTGGCGGACATTCAACTATGACGCGGACCTCGAACGGGCCATTGCCAAACTGCGCGACGTCATGGACGCGCTCGACCCGGACCTCGGTCCATTCAAAGCGCGGGGTGGCAAGCTCATCCTCTTCCATGGCTGGAGTGACTTTGGCATTCCACCGGGAGGTACGCTCCGCTATTACGAACATGTCGTGCAGACGCTCGGCGGACCCGCCGCCGTCGAGGAATTCGCGCGGCTCTTCATGCTGCCCGGCGTTGGCCACTGTCGCGGAGGCACCGGCGCGGACCAGTTCGATGCCCTTACTCCGCTGGTCGACTGGGTGGAACGCGGTGTCGCGCCGGAGCATATCGTCGCTTCGCGGGTAGTGGACGATCAGGTGGTGCGCACGCGACCGCTGTGTGCCTACCCGAGGATCGCGCACTGGACAGGCAACGGCAGCATGGACGACGCCGCCAACTTCGAGTGCGTGGCGCCTGACTGAGTCGTTCTACGCCAGTTCTTTGCGTTCGGAGATCCAGTTCGGCAACGCCATCAGCAGCAGCGCGGCGCCCGCCACGACCGCGCTCGTGGCGCCGAGTCCGATCGCCGCACGCGGCGAGTAGTGATCGGTCACCGCGCCGACGATCAGGGCACCGATCGGCGTGGTGCCCATTGAGCCCAGCGTGTACAGGCTCATCATGCGACCACCCATTTCGGGCGGGGTGTGCTGCTGGACCAGCGACTGAGACGACGTCCCGTACCACACCACGACAAAACCGAAGAAGGGCATGCTGGCCAGGAAGGCGAGTGGCGTCGGTGCCAGGGCGGCCCAGAACAGCGAGCTGCCGAGGCCGAGGCACGCCAGGCCGACCATCAGTGTGGTCGGGCGGTGCATGTAGCGCGACAGGATGAATCCCGCGGCGAGGCTGGTGACCGCGTTGACGGTTTCGGCGATGCCGAACAGGCTGGGCTGCTCGAAGGTGAGACTCGCGATCGAGGCGAAAAACGTCGCGAAATTGAAGGCCAACAGTCCGACCAGGACATTGGCCAGCAAGACGGCCCGCACCTGCCGCGCATGCCACGCGTAGACCAGGGCCGCCGAGAGCGTCGCGCGACTGCCGTGGTGCTCACCACGTGGCACCAGCTCTTTCGAGCGCAGGAGGGCCAGCGCGATGAGTACTGCCGCATACGACACGGCGTTGATGGCGAACACCGTACTGGGGCCACGGACCGCGTACAGGACGGCTGCCAGCGCCGGACCGCCCAATCTGCCGATGGCTTGCGTGGCGCTGGCCATACTGACGGCGCTCGGAATCGTCTCGCGCGGCACGAGCTCGACGATGAACGCCTGACCGGCAGGTCGGTCGAAGACCTGGACCAGGCCGAGCATGAAGGACAGGCCGAACAGCCACGGCATCGAGACGGCGCCGCTGGCCGTCAGAATTGCCAGGCAGGTGGCTTGCGCCGCGCCCAGCAGAGCGGTCACCGCCAGGACGCGACGCAACGGCAGCCGGTCGAGCAACGTGCCGGCCCAGGGCGCCAGGAGCAGCATCGGGATGGACTGGACGGCCATCACCGCGCCGAGGGCGATGCCACTGTCGGTGAGATCCAGGACCAGGAGCGACAGGGCGATGATCTGTGAGAACGTGCCGATGTTGGAGAGCGCTTGGCCGCCGAGGATCAGGCGGGCGTTGTAGAAGCGCAGCGCCGACTGCCGCCGCTGGCCCTGCGCGGCGAGCGTCATGGATATCAGCGTACGGGTTGTGTCTCAGGTAGATCCAAGGGCGGTCTCAGAACCTGAGGACATGGACAACGCACGACCCCCCACCAGAAGAACCGCTCGCTTCCGTCGCATGCTCCTGGCCGGCGGCGCGGCCGCGATCATCGCTGCGTCGGCAGTCGGCGTCGGCGCGTACAGCTACCTGAAGCCCACGGCGCCCGAAAGTGGCCCTATCGCGGCGGTGCCGATCACCACCATGAACGGCAACGACAGCTCGGTGGTCGCCGCCGACGGGTCGACGCTGTACGCGGTCGAATCGGGCGCCTCGGAGGCCACCTTCACGATCGACGAGGTGCTCAACGGCTCGCCGAAAACCGTCGTCGGGACGACCGACCAGGTTTCGGGCCAGGTGGCGTTCGATCCGTCCGATCCAAGCTCGCTGCAGATCGGCACCATCCTGGTCGACGCGCGCACACTCCAGACCGACGACAGCTCGCGGACGCGGGTGCTCAACAATCAGATTCTGAGCACCGATCAGTACGAATACATCTCGCTGACGCCGACATCCATCAGCGGGCTGCCGGACTCGGTGAGCGTCGGCCAGCCGTTCACGTTCCAGATCACGGGTGATCTGACCATTCGAGATACTACGCAACCGGCGACATTCGACGTGACCGCCACGCTCAATCAAGATGGTTCGCTGACCGGTACCGCCACGAGCACCATTCAGTATGCGGACTGGGGTGTGTCGATCCCGAGTGTGCCGTTTGTGGCCAGTGTCGGCAACCAGGTGGTGCTGGGTCTCGACTTCAACGCGACGTCGGCCCAGGCCTGAGCCGGCACGCACCGGCAGGGCACGCCAGCGTACGATGGGCGGCGACACGTCTGGCGGAGGAATCTTTGTTGGAGTATCGACTCGAAGACCTGCACCCGTCCGTCCATCAATTGCTGCCTATGCTCGACCGCGTCGCAGGCGGGTTTACCTTTACGGAAGGACCCGTCTGGCGCGGCGACGACCTGCTCTTCTCGGACATTCCGAACAGTCGCACGGTCCGCTACCGACCGCTGGCCGAGGGTCCGGAGATCACGACGTTTCGCCATCCAACCAACGGCGCGAACGGACTGACGCTCGATCGCGCCGGCAACCTGATCGCCTGCGAGCAGATTGGCCGCCAGGTCACGCGGGTCGACGCGTCGGGTCAGGTCAAGGCGCTGGCAACGCACTACGAGGGCAAACGTCTGAACTCGCCGAACGACGTGGTGGTTCGGTCGGACGGCGCCATCTTTTTCACGGACCCGCCGTACGGCTTGCGCAACTTCGTCGACGGCAAGGAGCTGGCCGTCAACGGCGTCTACCGCATCGATCCGGACGGCACGCTGGCGCTGGTCGCCGACGATATGGACCGGCCGAACGGCCTGGCATTTTCACCGGACGAGAAAGCCCTGTACGTCGACGACTCGGCGCGCTTTCATATCCGCCGCTTTGACGTTGCGGCCGACGGGACACTGTCCGGCGGCGACGTGTGGACCGAGATGAAACCCAAGCCAGAGGAGCGCGGCGTCCCTGACGGGATGAAAGTCAACGCGCAGGGCAACGTGCTGTGCACCGGTCCAGGTGGGGTGTGGATCTTCAACGAAAGTGGCAGGGTGATTGGCCGCATCCACATGCCAGAGGTGACCGCCAACCTGGCGTGGGGTGACGCGGACTGGTGCACCCTGTACATGACGGCGTCGACGAGCCTGTACCGGCTGCGCATGGGCGTGCCCGGGCTGCGGGTTGGAACGGCCGCGTGAGCGCGAGGGAGCGGGGCGCAGCTGGCGTGCTCGTGGGAAGAGCCGCGTGAGTGGAAGGAGGCAATGGCGAGGCGCGCGTTAGTCGGCGGTGCGCTCGAGGATGATCTCGGCGAGCTCGGCGGCGTTGGTGAAAAACGGATAGTGCCCGCTGTCGAGCGGCCGCCACTCGGCGTGGAGCAAGTCCGCCGCCTGGCGCTGCACCGCCTCGGGCGGGTTGTGCGTACGCTGGCACCACACCACCGTCGCCGGCCAGCCGCCCCGCCAGAAGCGCTCTAAATCCGCCGTTTCGAACATCGGCCCGCGCGGAAACGTGGTCTGCAGCCGGTCGAGGAGATCCCCCGCCTCGGTCCCGAATTCCGCGTGCATCCGCTCCAGCGACGACTGGCTCATGGCGATGCCGTCGGTTTCGGCAATGACGCCGGCCTCCCAGGTGGGCGCCCACTGCGCCGGCACGGTTTCGGCCGGGCTCTGGCCGGCGAACGGGATCAAGGCGTCGACCAGGATCAGGCGCCCGACGCGGTCGGGCTCGAGCTCGGCTGCGCGCGCGACCGCCATGCCGCCGCAGCTGGTGGCGACCAGGGTGACGTCGTCCAGGTCTTCGTAGCGCAGCAGGTTCGCCACGTCGCGTCCAAACGTGTCGATGGTGATGGTCGGGCCGCTGAGATGCGCACGCTCGGCGCAGCCGGTCAGGCTGGGCGTGTACACGGCGTGGCCCGCGGCGCGCAGCGGAGGCGCAACCTTTCGCCAGCACCAGCCGCCGAAATACATCCCGTGCACCAGGACGATGGGTTTCATCACGGAAGTGTATTCAGCTCGGCCGCCGTGATGAGGTCCGCCAGCGCCGGACGATCACTGCCGTCCGGGTTGGAGACCATCCACCAGTATTCTTCGCGATCCTGGGTCCAGCTGGGATCGGGCATCCCCCACAGCGTCATGACGCCCAACCACGGCCAGTTGGCGCGGGCATAGCGCATCGCGGCGAGAATATTGGTCCCCTTGTCCTGTTCGCTGACGGCGTACCATGCGCGGTCCGGATGCACCGTGTCGCTGGTCCAGCCGTACTCCATCAGCCAGACCGGATTGGTATCGCCGTTGCGCTCCTCGACCGCCCGCTGCTGCTCGACGCGCCGGAAATAGAAGCTGTCGTCGGCGAAACCGGGCACGCTGCCAGGCGCAGCGGTCGGATCGGCGACCTGCGCGTTGGCGTTCAACCCGAGAATGTCGTAGTGCCCGCTCATGCCGGCGTCGTACATCCACTGGAGGAACTGGTCGTCCGGAGCAGCCGTCCCGTCGTAGTCGCCGGTGGGGCTGAGTCCGGCGCTGACGACCATGATGCTGGGGTCGACTGACTTGATGGCCGCATAACTGAGGCTCAGCATCTGGACGTAGTCAGCCGCGGATTGCTGCGAGATCGTGCCGCCCCACTCGCTGCGCAGATTCGGCTCGTTCCAGATCTCGATGGCGTCCACGTGGCCGTAGGGTGAACCGGTTTTGTAGCGGTCGGCGAAGATCTTGACGAAGTCGGCGTACCACTGGAGATTGTCCGGGCGCGCATTGGCGTACGTTTGATCGGATCGGCTCCACCAGGGCTGAAAATCGATGCGCGCAATGGTTTTGATGTGCGCCTGCATCGACGCGCTGACCACGCGGTCCGCTTCGTTGAAGTTGTAGACGCCGATATCGGGGTTCATCTCGCGCCACTTGAATATCGACTTCTGCCAGCCGAAGTCAGCCGCTTGCAGCGCCTGAAGGTCGCGTGCGGTCGTGGATGGATTGTTCCAGATAAAGACGCTCATCCCGTAGTGGGACACCGCCAGCCGATCGGCGGAGACCGGGGTGCGCGCGGGAGGCGCCACGTTGGCATTGGTCGAGGAATCAGCCAGCGCGAAGCTCGCGACTGATGCTGTGAGGATCAGGCTGCCCAGGACGGCGGACACGCCGAGCCGTGTCAGTCTCAGAAGGCGTACGTGCTGCACGAGTGCGTCCTCTTCTCCAGGCCCGTTGGACGGCCGCTAGATGCGCGCACGACTATACGCCATCTCAGGGGGGCATCGGTTACGAGCACACCACGACGGCGTTACGGTTCTGTTGGTAACCGGCTTGTAATGCTCGCGGCATACTTCGAATCGCGAGATGCCCTGACCGCTCGGGTCGGCGTACAACAGGTGCGTCGTATGTCAGCCTACCGGCTCATTTTCGGGCGACC
>JAFAWJ010000660.1 GCA_019242065.1 Chloroflexota bacterium | reverse complement strand
ACGGGCAGTCTGAACGTCTGGCTGCGGAGTGTGGGGCTGGGCAGCATTTTGATCGAACTCTCGACGCCCACCAGCGAAGACTTCGATCGCAATCTCGCGGGGGTTCAGGCTGTGGTGGCCGCGCTGTCCGATCCATCGAGCAGCTCGCGCACGAGCTTGAGGTCGGCCACGAAAGCTTGACGCTCGGCCTGGCGGGACTGGTCGTCGGGTGCGCGCAGGATCGATGCCGGGTGCACCGTCGCCACGACGAACGGAGCCAGGTGCGTCCCAGTCAGCGGCTTGCCACGCTGCCGCGTGACACGGAAGGAGGAGCCGAGCAGCGCCTGGGCCGCCGTGGCGCCCAGGCACACCAGGACCTGGGGGTGGATCGTCTCGAGCTCGGCTTCGAGCCAGGGCCGGCATGCGCGGATTTCACGCGCGTTGGGTTTGCTGTGAATGCGGCGGCGGCCGCGCTCCAGAAATTTAAAATGTTTCACCGCGTTGGTGATGTAGACGTCGTTACGCTCGATGCGGACTTCCTGGAGGGCTTCGTCGAGGAGGTGTCCGGCGGGTCCGACGAATGGCTTACCGGCGCGATCCTCCTGGTCGCCTGGCTGCTCGCCGACCAGGATGACGCGCGAATGGGGTTGACCCTCACCGAAGACGGTCTGGCTTGCGGCGTGGTACAGGTCGCAGCCGCGGCAGCTGGTGCTGGCCTGACGGAGGACGTCCAGGTTGTGGTCAGGTGGAACAAAAGGTGCCGCATCCCATATCTGCGTTTCGTCGAGCCGGACGTTGTCCATCAGGTTCTCCACTTCCGACGAGTCATGTTCGACGCCAGAAGCTGTCAGCCGCGACACTGGCCAGAAGTCGGGGTCGGAAGAGACGAGGCATGAGCCACGGTGCGCTGTGGCAGAATGTGTGCCGTGTGATTCAGGTGCCGCGCACGCGGAGCCAGCGGTAGTCGTAACCATCCAGGTCGACCGTCCGCGTGCTCGCCGGCTGCGGCTCGTGTACGCCGCGACCGAACAGGTGCAGCAGGTCGTGCGTCCCGTGTGGCCATTTGACGGTGACCGCGCACGAGGCTCTCGAGAAATTGTGAATGGCAATCACGGTGCGTCCGTTCCACGTGCAGGCATGCGCCAGGACAGCGGGATTGTCTGTTTCGAGGAGCTGCAGGGTGCCCCAGCCAAACTCGGGGCATTCCTTGCGCGTCCGAATGGCGCGTTCGGTCCAGTTGAGAATCGAGTCGCTGTCCAACCGTTGGGCCGCGACGTTGACGCGTTCGAAGCGGTATTCGCCATCACTGATCACCGGTCGCATCAGGCGCCGCCTGGGTGCCGTGGAGAAGCCACCGTTTGTCTCGGCGGACCATTGCATGGGGGTACGGATCGCTTCACGTTCGGGCAGGTCGAGGTCGTCGCCCATGCCGATCTCTTCGCCATAGCGGACCACCGGCGTCCCCGGCAGGGTAAACAACAGACTGTTCATCAGTTCGATGCGCCGCCTGTCGCCCTGCAGCATGGGCGAGAGGCGGCGGCGAATACCTCGGCCGTACAGCTGCATGCTGGGTTCGGGTGCGAAGGCCGCGAAGCAACGTTGGAGCGAGTCCGCATCCAGTCGCCCGAGGTCCAGCTCGTCATGGTTGCGCAGGAAGTTCGCCCACTGGGCGGTGGCTGGGAGCTCCGGCAGGGTCGCGTACGCCTCGCGTAGCGGTTCCGCGGATTCGGTGGCCATGGCGAGGAACAGGTGCTCATTGGCCCAGAAGTTGAACAAGAGGTGGATGCGGTCGCCGTCGCCGTAAAAGTTGAGCGTCTGCTCAGGCACCACATTCGCTTCGCCGAGCATCATTGCGTCGCCGCGCCGCCACGACAGGAACCGACGAAACTCCGTGAGGTACCCGTATTGTTCGGAGCCCATCGGGTCCTTGCCGCCTTTGTCCTCGATCAGAAACGGAACGGCGTCGATACGGAAGCCGGTGACGCCCAGCTGGAGCCAGAAGCCCATAATTCGCTCGATCTCTTCGCGCACGGCCGGGTTGCCAACGTTGAGGTCGGGCTGGAAGCGGTAGAAGCGGTGGAAGTAGTAGGCGCCTGCCTGGCGATCGAAGGTCCAGGTCGTTTTCTGGACGCCTGGAAAGACGATGCCGCTTGCGGCGTCTCTGGGCTTGCGTTTGGACCAGACGTACCAGTCGCGATAGGGCGAGCCCGGGTCGGAGCGGGCGGACTTGAACCACGGATGCTGGTCCGAGGTGTGATTGACGACCAGGTCCACGATGACGCGGATGCCCAGCTCCTCAGCCTGGCGGATGAAATCGACAAAGTCTCCGAGTGTGCCGAAGCGTGGGTCGACGGCGTAGTAATCCTGAATGTCATAGCCGTGGTCGCGCCAGGGTGACGGGTAGAACGGCGTGAGCCAGACGCACGTGATCCCGATGCCAGCCAGGTACGGCAGGCGCTGGCAGAGCCCGCGGAAGTCGCCCACTCCGCTGCCGGAGCTATCGGCGAAGGTGCCGACGTCGAGGCAGTAGATGATCGCGTTGCGGTACCAGAGATCGCTCATGATGGTAGATGCGGCTCGTCAATCGGATTGCGACAAGCCGTGGGCGATGGCGCCCAGTAGCTCGTCCAACTCGAAGGGTTTGCGCACAAATGCGTACGCACCGACTTGCTGGGCTTTGCTAGCGGCCTCGCCGTCGCCAGTAATCAAGAGGATGGGCAGTGTTCGGGGATGGGCGGCGCGCAGTGCAACGGCGACCTCGTCCCCACGCTGTTCAGACAGGGTGAAGTCCAGGAGGACCAGGTCCGGGGTGCG
>JAFAWJ010000616.1 GCA_019242065.1 Chloroflexota bacterium | reverse complement strand
ATGCGATGTATGGATAAAAAAATGGGATCCCGAAGACATCGGTGAATCGCATTACGAAGGGCTCCATACTGGGGCGATGCGGGAGCGCCAGCCGCCAGGAGATCTGCCCACCGAGCTGACCAGCTTCGTCGGCCGCGAGCGCGAGATCGCCGAGGTGGGCCTCGAGCTGAGCCGCACGCGGCTGCTGACGCTCACGGGACCCGGCGGCGTCGGCAAGACCCGCCTCGCCCTGGAAGTCGCCACCCAGCGCCGGGCCGACTTCGCCGACGGCGTGCGCTTCGTGAACCTGGCGCCCATCGCCGACCCGAGCATGGTCGCCCAGGCCGTGCTCGTCGCACTGGGCCTGCGCCACGAACGCGAACGCTCCGCGCTCGAAGGCCTGGTCGCCCGTCTGCGCCCCTGCCAGCTGCTGCTGGTGCTCGACAACTGCGAGCACCTGCTTTCAGGCTGCGGCCCCCTCGCCGACGCGCTGCTGCGCGCGTGTCCAGGACTGCGACTGCTGGCGACCAGTCGCGAACCGCTCGGCATCGCCGGGGAGACGGTCTGGACGGTGCCGGCTCTGAGCCTGCCCGACCGCTGGCACACCGCGTCGGTCGAAGCGCTGCTGCTGTCCGAGGCGGGACGACTGTTCGTCGAGCGCGCGGCCGCGGCGCGCTCGGGGTTCACTCCACGGCAGGACAACGCCCAGTCGATTGCCGAGATCTGCTGGCAGCTGGACGGTATTCCGCTGGCCATCGAGCTGGCCGCGGTCTGCGTGCGCGGCCTCAGCGTCGGCCAGCTGGCCGGCCGCCTGGAGGATCGCTTTCGCGTCCTGTCGCGCGGACCACGGGCCGGACCGCCGCGCCACCAGACTCTGCGGGCCGCCGTCGACTGGAGCTACGAGCTTCTCTCGGAAGCAGAGCGCGTCCTGTTCAATCGCCTGTCGGTCTTCACGGGCGGCTGGCCGCTGGCGGCCGCGGAAGCTGTGTGCGGCGGCGGACTGGTGGCCAGTGACGACGTCCTCCAGCTCCTGCAGCGACTGGTGGACCGATCGCTGGTGGTGGCCGACGAGCAGGCGGGCGAGATGCGCTACCGACTCCTCGAGACGCTACGCCAGTACGCCGCCGAACACCTGGCGCTCGCCGGTGAGCAGGTCGACCTGCGGAATCGGCACCGTGACTGGTGCGTGCAGGTCGCCGAAGCGGGCGAGCGCGACATCTGGCGCGCGGAGCAACTGGAGTGCGTCGAGCGGCTCGTGCGCGAGCACGACAACGTCCGCACCGCGCTGCGCTGGACGCTGACCTGCGCCGAGGAGGATCCCGAGCCTGGCCTGCGCATCGCCGCGGCGATGGTCCGCTTCTGGGACGTCCATGGCGACCTGCGCGAAGGCATCCGCTGGCTGGATGACCTGCTACGGCTCCCGAGCGTGCGGCCACACCGACTGGGCTGGGCCCGCGCCGTCACCGCGCGAGCGTATCTCGCCACGCTCGCCGGACAGCGGGCACTGGGCATCGCGCTGCTCGACGACAGCCTGGCGTTCTGGCGCGCGCTGGGGGACCCGCGCGGCCTGGCTATCGCGCTGTTCTTCCGCGGCGTGGCCGTGATCTGGAGCGAAACCGATCTGCGCGCGTCCAGACCGGACTTTGAAGAGAGTCTCGCCTTCGCCCGACAGCGCGGGCCGCGCTGGACGGTGTACTTCTGCCTGTACTGCCTCGGCGAGGTAGCGCGGGGCGACGGACAGTTCGACCGGGCGCACGCGCTGCTGGCCGAATCGCTGGCACTGGCGAGGGCGTCTCAGGATCGCTGGGGCGCCTTCCACGCCGAATTCGGCCTGGCGTCGGTCGAACTCGCGCGCGGCGAGCGGCACACTGCTGAGCAGCACGCGCAGCGCAGCTTGAGCCTGAGTCTGGAGCTCGGCGACTCGCGGGGCAGCACGTACGCGTTCGAGACCTTGGCGTGCATTGCCGCCGAGGACGGGGAGGCGGTGCGCGCCGCACGGCTGTTCGGGGCGGCGCAGGCGCTGCGCGAGCCGCTGGGCGATTTTCTGTCGGCGACGGCTGGGGCGGCGCGCGAGCGGGCGCTGGCGCGGATCCGCGGGCGGCTCGGGGATGCGGCGCTGGAGGCCGCGCTCGAGGTGGGTCGGCGGCTGAGCCTGGAGGACGCGGTGGCGCTGGCGCGCACGTCGCGGCGCGCCTCTGACACGATTGGGGATGGCCTGACAGCTCGCGAGCGGGAGGTGGCCAGGTTGGTGGCGAGTGGGCTGAGCAATCGGGAGATTGCCGAGGCGATGGTGATCAGCGAGCGGACGGCTGAAAGCCACCTCACTCACATGTTTACCAAGCTGGGGCTGCGGTCGCGGACGCAGCTAGCGGCGTGGGCCCTCGAGAAGTCAGACTTCTAGTACGTACTTTCCACGATGACCGCAACCGCCGCCACCCTCGACAGTGGAGCCGTCGGGCCACCCACATTACCGCCCGACACAGGAGAAGAGGTCCCCAATGGCAACCACGCAGCCGCTCGACGACGCACGCGTCCAGGCATTCATCGGCAAGGCCCTCGGCGACTGGGGGGCGCTCACCAGCGCGTCGCTGGTGGTCATCGGCGACAAGCTCGGCCTCTACACCGCCCTGTCCGAAGGCGGCCCAGCCACCCCCGCTGAGCTCGCCCAGCGCACCGGCACCGTCGAAGGTTACGTGCGACCCTGGCTCATCAATCAGGCGGCCGGCGGGTACCTGGAATATTCGCCCGAAACCGGCAAGTTCAGCCTGCCGCCCGAGCACGCCGCCGCCCTGGGCGCGGTCGTCGGCGCGTATTACCTGTTCACCGCGGCCATGAAGGCCGAGCCACGGATCACCGAGGGCTTCAAGTCCGGCCAGGGCATGCTGTGGGGTGAGCACGCCCCCGAGCTCTTCGGCGGCACCGAACGCTTTTTCCGCAGCGGCTACGAGCAGAATCTCGTCCAGAACTGGATCCCGGCCATGGACGGCATGCAGGCCAAGCTGGCGACCGGCGCGGTCGTCGCCGACGTCGGCTGCGGGCATGGCGCCTCGACGATCATCCTGGCCCAGGCCTTCCCGCACTCACGCTTCATCGGCTACGACAACCATGGCCCGTCGGTCGAGCACGCGCGCGAAGCGGCCAGCGCCGCGGGGCTCGGCGAAGACCGCGTCAGCTTCCAGGTTGCGCCCGCCATCGGGCATCCAGCCGTCGTCGGCGGCTACGACCTGATCGCCTTCTTCGACAGCCTGCACGACATGGGCGACCCCGTCGGCGCCATTCGGCACGCGGCGGACACGCTGGCCAGTGACGGGTCGGTCCTGCTGGTCGAGCCGATGGCCGGCGAGCACATCGAAGACAACCTGAACCCGGTCGGCCAGGTGTATTCGGGTGCATCGGTCCTGATCTGCACCCCACACGCCATGGCTGAGTCGGGTCGCGCGCTTGGCACGATTGCCCCTGATTCGGCCATCCGTGACGTGGTGCAGGCGGGTGGCCTGACGCGCTTCCGGCGTGTGACGGAGACGCCCGTCAATCGAGTCTTCGAGGCGCGCCGCTAGCGATGCTGCAGGTGCCGGGACCGCCCTAAGGGCAAGTCCCGGCGTACACTTGGGCATCCTGGCGGTTTGAGCCAACGACCGTCTTGACAGATCAGGACCGGATGACACACTTACCGCACATGTCAGGCACGCTGCACACCCGCACGCTGCGGACGCCTGGGCTCCTCGCGTGGATGCGGCTCGCGCGCGTCTTTCAGAAGGTCGATCGCGCCGCGAGCGAGTCGTTGCGGTGCCGCCAGCTCAGTCCCGCGCAGGTCGACGTCCTGGCCAAGGTGGGCTCGTCGGAAGGCATCAGCCAGCAAGAGCTGGCCAACGCGCTGCTGGTGACCAAAGGCAACGTGTGTCAGCTGCTGGACAAGATGGAAAACAGCGGGCTCCTGGAGCGGCGACCTGACGGACGGGTGAACCGGCTCTTCCTGACCGATCAGGGACGGGCGGTGCATGACGAGGTGGTGCCCGAGCACGACGCCATGTTGGCCGCCTACTTCAGCGGACTGTCCGAAGACGACCGGCACGAACTGGTGCGGCTGCTGCGGCACGTCGATCGGGCGATGGAGCGAGATTAGTCCAGAAGTCAGACGTCAGAAGTCAGCCTCAGACGTCGGCTGAGTTCTGACTTCTGAGTTCTCAGTTCGCAGTTCTCGTCAGACCGCGCCGTTGTCCTCGTCGTCCTCTTCTTCTTCTTCCTCGTCTTCGCCCTCGGTACCCGCCAGCAGCGACGCCCGTGTCAGGGCCATGGCGGCGCTGCGCAGGGCAGCCCGGGCGGCGTCGGGGGTAGTTGCGAGCTCGTCGGCCAGGCCGGCCACCAGCGTCTCGTCCCCCTCCGGCTCGCCGTTTTCGAACAGGTCCAGCTCCTCGCCCGCGCCGTCGTCCTGACCGTCGTCGTCGTCGCCGACGACCCAGTTGGCCTGCCACGGCCAGCTCGCCGGCTCCAGGGGATCCGACCAGCCAAAGAGCAGCGTCGTCCCCCGATCAGGCAGGTCAGGATCCTCGACGAACGAGACCCCGAACAGCACTTCGCCTTCCAGCACCCTGACCGCAACGGCCTCGTCGTCGTCATCGTCGATCTCGTCGAGCGCTGAGTTGCGCAACAGATCCAGGGTGGCCGCGGCGTCGCCGACCGTCCACAGCGCCTCCTCCGGCACGCCCAGGTCGTCCGCAAACGACTCCAGGGACTCCGTGGCGCTGGTCAGCGCGGTCTGGAGGTCCTCCTCCATCCTGGCCAGGTCGCGCGCCGCGGATCGCCAGCGGCCAGAACTCAGGCGGCCGAGGCGCTGGCAGGCCTCGGCGGCCGCCGACACGTGCTGCAAGGCGGCCAGGTGGGCAGACGCCACGATGGCCGACTGAACCGCCTGGACGACGCGCTCGGGCGCGGCCATGTCCTTCGCATACTACCGGACTCGCCTGACGGCAGAGTGGTCTACTACGCAGGATGTCGGACGCCGTCGAGGACGCCAATCGCCGCCTGCTGCGCGCCCGCGACGTCATGGATCGCACGTACGCCCGGCCGCTGGACGTTGCCAGCCTGGCCGAGGTCGCGTGCGTCTCGGAGGCACACTTTATTCGTCGCTTCCGCGCGACCTTTGGTGAGACGCCGCATCGCTATCTGCAGCGACGACGCGTAGAGCGGGCGATGTTTCTGCTGCGCGAGACCGATCGCAGCGTGACCGACATCAGCCTGGACGTGGGCTTCAGCAGCCTGGGGACCTTCAGCCGCACCTTTCACGAGATCGTGGGCCAGTCGCCGACGTCGTACCGCGAGGGCGCGGAGGCGCGCGCGGTCCCGACGTGCTTCACCATGGCCTGGACCCGCATTCGCTGATCGAGCACTTTTGGAGAAGTCTCGGGGCGGGATCCGCACTTACGATCGCAGGCATGTTGACCGCTGTGACGATCTCTCACGTGTGGGTCCTCGACCAGGATCAGGCCCTCGACTTTTACGTCAATAAGCTC
>JAFAWJ010000509.1 GCA_019242065.1 Chloroflexota bacterium | reverse complement strand
CACGCAGCGCTTGGCGCAGCGTGTCCTCAGCGTGGGGCTCGACAGCGAGCGGTGCCATGGTGGTGACCAACACCCCCTTCCGATCAGTCTCACAACAACAGGTGAACGATGCAACAATGCGCCGGCGACGCATCGGCACCCGTGCATCAGGCATCCTCAAGCCTGGTAATGAGCTCCGTCGAGGCCCCGAGTGCCCCACGCGATCCGTCCAGCGACGCGAAACCGACCGCGCAGTCCGGCCATGGTGAGCTGCTGGCTGTCCTGCGGGTCACCTCATTTCGCGACTACACCATCAGCCGCTCCGCGGCCGGCGTGGCGACCAGCTTGCTACAAGCGCTCGTCTTGTGGCAGGTCTTCGCCATTTCAAACTCGGCGCTCAGCCTGGGCATCGTCGGCCTGGTCGCCTTCGTGTCCGCGTTCGTCAGCAGCCTGATCGGCGGCGTGATCGTCGACGCATACGATCGGCGCACGATTCTCTTCGCTGCACAAGTCGTGCCCGGCATCTGCAGCCTGACCATGCTGGCGGGCATCGCCTCCGGTCAGGTGTCGCTCGAGATGGTGTACGTGCTCGTGTTTGTCACGGGCCTCGCGGCGTCGCTCGAATTTCCAGCGCGGCAGGCCATCTTGCCGGACGTCGTGCCGCGTTCGCTGTTCACCCGCGCCCTGACCGTGAACTCGGCCGCCAACTCATTCACTTCGGTGACTGGCCCCGCGCTCGGCGGCCTGCTCATCGCCACGGGCGGTGTGGGCGCCGCCTACGTCGCCCATGTCGTGCTGGTCGGCATCGGCCTGCTCAGCCTGATCCCGCTGCGGCTCGAGCGCCACCGCGGTGGCGGCCGGCTCGAGTTGACGGCGCTGCGCGAGGGACTGACCTTCGTGCGCATCCACCCTGCGCTGCTCGGCGCGATGCTGCTCGACATGTTCGCCGTCCTGTTTGGCGGCGCGCGTGCGCTGCTGCCGGTGTACGCCGTGGACGTGCTGCATGCCAGTGCGTTCGGCTACGGGCTGCTTTCGGCCTCGATGGAAGCCGGCACGTTGTTGATGGCCCTGCTGCTGATCATGTTGCCCATCCCGCACCGGACGGGCCGACTGCTGTTGCTGGCCGTCGCTGCTTTTGGAGTCGCCACGATGATCTTTGGTCTGTCGGCGGCGCTGCCGCTGTCCATCATCGCCTACGCCCTGGTGGGGATGGCCGACCAGGTCAGCATGGTCATGCGTCAGACGATGATCCAGCTCACCACTCCCGATACACTGCGCGGCCGCGTAACTGGCCTGAGCTCGATCTTCATTAGCGCCTCGAACGAGTTAGGGGCCCTGGAGTCCGGCCTGGTGGCCGCCGCGGCCGGCGCCGTGTTCGCCGTAGTCAGCGGCGGCGTGGCGTGCCTGGTCGTCGTCGGTCTGGTCGCCTGGCGTATCCCGAGCCTGCGCCGCTATGAGCGGGCCGCCGTCGGCCAGTAGCTTTGTTGCTCTGACATCTCATGAGGCGTATCGTTGTGATACATGGTCACCCGTGGCCTGAACCGCTCCCGCGCCGACTGGTTACTGCGTCGCCTGGCTGACTCCGGCGAGCGCATGACGGGGCCGCGTGAGATCGTGGTGCGTGCGCTGGTCGCCCAGCCTGGCGTGATCAATCCCGAAGCGCTCTCGTATGAGCTGCACCCCCAGGGCGTGGGCCGCGCCACGGTGTACCGCACGCTGGACCTGCTCGAGCGCCATGGCATGCTCACCCGCGTCCACGTCGACGGCTGCCACGGCTACACGCTGTGTGACGAAGGCCACCACCATCACCTGCTGTGCAGCGGCTGCAACGCGGTCCTGCCCGTGGATGCCACAGACGTAGAAGCCGAGATCCTGCGCCTCGCCGCCCAGCTCAAGTTCCGCGTCGACACCCACACCCTCGAATTCTCAGGCCTCTGCGAGAGCTGCCAGAGGAGAAATCAATAGCTTTTCGGGAGCCCCAGCACGTGCTCCGCAAGGTAGTTGAGCACCATCTCCTGACTGATCGGTGCGAGCTCATACAGCCGCACCTCCCGCCAGAGCCGCTCCACGTGCGTCTCCCGCGCATACCCCAACCCCCCAAACGTCTGCAGCGCCGCGTCGCACGCCCGAAACCCCGCGCGGGCGCCGAGCAGCTTCGCCGCATTGGCCTCCGCCCCACACGCCCGACCCTGATCAAACAACCAGGCCGCCTGCCAGCCAAGCAGCTCGGCCGCTTGCAGCTCAGCCCACACGTCAGCAAGCGGATGGGCAATCGCCTGATTCTGCCCAATCGGCCGGTCGAACACGATCCGCCCCCGCGCATAGTCAGCCGCGTACTCCACGGCCCACTGCCCCATGCCCACCGCCTCGAGCGCAATCACAATCCGCTCAGGATTCAGCCCCGCCAGCAGGTGATAGAAGCCGCGACCCACCTCGCCAACCACCTCGTCATCGGTGGCAATCAGGCCGTCGATGAAGACTTCATTGCTGTCCACCGCAGCGCGGCCCAGCTTGTCGATGCGGCGGATCGTGCACCGCTCGCGATCCAGTCGCGTGAAAAACAAGGTCAGCCCATCCAGCGGCGCCTCGGGCGGGCGCGGGGCGGTGCGCGCCAGGAGCAGGATGCGGTCGGCATTCTGAGCATTGGTGGTCCACAGCTTCTGCCCGGTGATGACCCAGCGCGAGCCGTCATGCCGGGCCGTCGTGCTGGTGCGCGACGTATCCGAGCCAGCGGTCGGCTCGGTGACGCCGAAGGCCACGAGCATGTCGCCGCGCGCGGCGCGGGGCAGGTACGTCTGCTTCAGGAATTCCGAGCCGTAGTGGATGATCGGCGTCAGCGGGAACACATAGAAGTGGATGGCCGCTGCGCCGCTGGTGCCGGCGCCTGAGCGAGCGATGGCCTGCAGCAGGAGGCCGGCTTCGGTCAGTCCGAGCCCAGCGCCGCCGTAGGCCGCCGGGATGAGCACGCCCAGCCAGCCGGCGTCGGCAAAGGCGCGGACGAACTCCCAGGGGTAGCTCGCCTGGCGGTCGTGCTCGGCCCAGTAGTCAAGAGAAAAGCCGCCTGCAAGAGCCCGCGCCTCGCGGCGAACGGATTCCTGCAGGTCGGTAAGTCCAAAGTCCATCAGCCCGTCGAGTCGCGGGTTACAAGTGGTCTACTCACCAAACTCGCGAGTGACAAGAGATGAACTGTAGACATCGCGGATGAGTCACGGTCGGTCCCGGTGAGAGACAAACCGTGACTCTCGAACCGAGGAACGACTAGCCGACGATGTTGAACCCGCGGATGGTTTCCGTCGTCTTTCCGGTCGTCTTGGATTTCGCGTACGCATAGATATTGGTATGCGTCGACGGGAACTTGGTCGGCGAGAACGCCAGCGACCACGACCCATCACTGTTCAACGTCGCCTGACCGAGATCAGTGCCGCCCGAGGAGCCCTGCTCGCCGTTGATCCACACGTCCACGGAGGCAATGCCCGCCCCGCCCGTGGTCGGATCCGCCGACGTGCCCGTGATCGTGAACGTCGCGCTGCCCGCGGCACTCACGTTCTGACCTTCAGTCGGCGAGGTGATCTTTACCGTTGGCGGTCCACCAGCCTGATTCGCCGGAGTGCTGCTGCTGCCGCCACCCGCCGGCGGCGCCGGTGCCGTACCACCACCCACGGTGACGCTCACGGTCTTGTACCACCAGCCCTTACCGCCGGTGTGCATATACACATACACGGTCTGAGATCCGGCAGGAACAGAGCCGCTCGGCACGGAGGCTGAAAAGCCCGAGTTTGCATAATACGGATTGCCAAGAGCCTTGCCGACGTCTGGTCGGTTCTGGCCGACGATGCCCTGGGCGAGCATCTTGCCGCCGCCATCCATGCTGCCGAGCCAGACCTGCATCGCGTCGGCACCGGCCCAACCCTGAGCGGTGGTATCCACGAACCAGCCGCCGACGACGAAACCGCTGCTGGGCACGGTGGCGCCACCGGCGGGCTGATCGATGAAGCCAACGTACGTGTTGTCCAGAATGGCGCCCGGACCCCCTTGCCAGCCGCCGCTGCCGCTGGTGGCGGTGGTTTGCGCCAGCGCAGGTGACGCCATGCTGGCGATAAGTGCCATACACGCCGCCGCCGCGGAAAGAAGTCTGGACCTACCAAAAGCCTTCGGAATGTCGAGCCGCATGGCCCCTCCTTTATTCAAAAAAGCATATGCCGACACACAGTTATACGTCGTGAAACACAAATTGCCCGGTCAGGGACCGTGATAGTTGAGGTTGTTACACGCAGGAGATGTCAAAATGATTACGATTCTCCTCCACGGCTTGTGCGCGCATCCGTTACGTCAAATGTGCAGCGTCTCAGTACTTGAGAAAAAGCGTAACTCTAAGGCGCGCGAAGTACCACCCAGATGTGTGCACGCTCAGGCCGGCTTTTCCTGCACCGTCCAGCCATTGCCGTCAGGATCGCTGAAGAAGACGAAAGAATTCCACGGTCCGCCGTGTCCGTCGCGCCACTGCCCGTTGTCCATGAACCTGACCGGACTCACCTCGACCCCGGCTTCGACCAATTGACGCCGCGCTTGTTCGACATCCGCAACGGTCAACTGTAGCCCCCTCAGTGTTCCGGGCTGCATCTCGGCGAAGCCGCTGACCATACTCACCGAGCAGCCCGAGCCCGGCGGCGTTAGTTGCACCACTCGGAAGTTCTCGCCGACCTGCGTGTCGACGTCGCAGTGGAAGCCCACCTGCTCGGTATAGAAATGTTTGGCTCGATCGATGTCGGTGACGGGCAGCGCGACGACCTCGAGTTTCCAGTCCATCTAGAGGTTTTACAATTCTCGACAGGGGGACACTCTCATCCCGAGCCTGCGACTCCTGGCCCTCGACCTAGGCGCCGAAAGCGGCCGTGCCCTGGTCGGCACCTTCGATGGCTCGAGCCTCCGCCTGGACGAAGCGCATCGCTTTCCCAATATTCCCGTCCGCTTACAGACCACCCTCTATTGGGATTTTCTCAGACTCTTCGAGGAGGTCCAGAACGGAGTCCGCGCCGCGCGTGCCGGCGGACCCATTCGCAGTCTCGGTGTCGACACCTGGGGCGTGGACTTCGGCTTGCTGGATCGCCGCGGCCGCTTGCTGGCCAATCCCGTCCATTACCGCGACGCCCGCACGCATGGGATGCTGGATGTCCTCCTCCAACGGCTGTCGAAGCCAGCGCTGTACGCCACCACCGGCATTCAGTTGATTCCGATCAACACGTTGCTCCAGCTGCTGTCGATGGTGGAGTCCGGCGACGAGGACCTGGCGCGTGCCCACCGGCTGCTGATGATGGCCGACCTCGTCAATCACTTCTTGTGCAACAGCGACGTTGCAGAGTACACCAACGCCTCCACGACGCAGTGTCTCGACGTCACCAGCCGTCAGTGGGCCTCGGGCATGCTCGCAAGTCTGCGGATCCCGCTCCAGATCTTTCCCGATATCGTGCCGCCCGGAACCATCGTCGGTCGGCTCCAGCACGACGGCGCCGACGTCACCGTCATCGCGCCGGGTACGCACGACACGGCCTCGGCGGTTGCCGCGACGCCGCTGCTCGGCTGCGGCCACACCGCCTTTTTGAGCTCGGGCACGTGGTCGCTGCTCGGCGTCGAGCAACCCCAGCCGGTCCTCAACGTCGCCGCGCGCGAGGGCAATCTGACCAACGAGGGCGGCGTCGGCGACACCATTCGCGTGCTCAAAAATGTCATGGGCCTGTGGCTGATCCAGCTGGTGCGTCACCGGTCCCAGCTGAGTTACGCGCAACTGACCAGCGCGGCGGAGGCCGCGCGGCCGTGCACCGCCTTCGTCGATCCCGACGACGAGCGCTTCCTGCGCGTGCAGCCGGGCACGTTACCCGAGATCGTGCGTGCGGTCTGTCTGGAGACTGGCCAGCCGCCGCCCGAAGACCAGGCGACGCTCGTCCGCGTCTTGCTGGAGAGCCTGGCGCTAAAGTATGCCGTGGTCCTGCGTCAGCTCGGAGCCGCCACCGACCGAAGGATCGACAGGGTGCATGTCGTTGGCGGCGGG
>JAFAWJ010000268.1 GCA_019242065.1 Chloroflexota bacterium | reverse complement strand
ACTCGAACGCGGATCGCGTCAGAAACAGCGCCGCCGAGGGTTCAGCCGCGCCACTGGCTTCGGCAAACCAGCGCTGAAACCGGGGTGTGCTGGTGGCATTACACAGGATGCGCCGTCCGTCAGCACACACAAACGTCCGTGAGCCGCGCGAGCGTGCCATGCGATAGTCGCCGTCGACCGAAATGCCGTTGGCGCCGATGAGCTCGAACATCGCGTCGAACATGGGCACTTCGATGCGCTGTCCAACGCCGTCGCGCTCGCGGGCAATGAGCGCCATGACAATCGCCGTGGCGGCGTGCAGGGCGGCGAAGTTGGAGGCCAGTGGCAAAGCGGTGAAGACCGGTCGCGTCGGGTCGTCGTTCTCGGCGGGCGTGACGATCTGGTCCAGCCGCGCGTAGGTGTCGGTCGCGGCGCCGACGACACCTTCCCAGGCGGGCACGTCCCGCCGCGGATCGTCCGAGGCGAAGCCCGGAATGGAACAGTAGATCAGGTGTGGCAGCCGTCGACACAGTGCGTCGGCGGACAGGCCCAGGCGTGCCATCACCCCCGGACGGAAGTTCTCGATCACCACGTCTGCCGATTCGACCAGCGCGGTGGCGGTCGCGCGGTCGGCCGCGTCCTTCAGGTTGAGGACGATACGTTGCTTGCCGCGGTTGTAAAACGCGTCGGCGGGATGTCGCCAGCGCGGACCGCCCGGCGGATCGACGTGTATGACTTCCGCGCCATTGTCGGCCAGCATGACCGCCGCCAACGGGCCAGCGATGTACTGGCCGAAGTCGATCACCCGAACGCCGCTCAAGGCCCCCGTCATGGGTTGGCTGATACGATAGCCTATACGATTTGCGAGGAGAAGTGATGCCCCGATCGGTCCGGGATCTGAATGGTCGAGGCCTCGACCTGACCAGTATCGACCACACGACGCAGCAGGAGATCGACGCGTACCTCACTACGCGCTGGACGGGGCGCGGGCCCCTGTACGACCAGTATGCGATGAGCCTCATGCTCGACTATGCCCCTGACTTCGCCAAACTGCACTGGTGGGCCGCCGAGCTCTTTCGCACCATGCCCTCCGATCCCGACGCGTACGATCCCGC
This sequence comes from Chloroflexota bacterium, assembly GCA_019242065.1. The sequence goes on along the minus strand of JAFAWJ010000268.1, from coordinate 7,057 downwards.
GTTCGCAACCCCCAACTCCGTCCAGCAGCTACACAGCTACATGGTGCTCGGTTGGGAAACCGGCATCCGTAACCAGTTCCGGGTGCTGCACCGGCTGGGATTCACCCGCGCCCAGATCATGGAGATCGTGATGTTCGGTCGGCTGGTGGCCGGCATGCGCGGCCTGGGCCATGTGTACCACGCCGTCGGCGACGTCCTGCCGGACTACCAGGACGGCGACGGGCAGCCGATCTTTCCCACCGGCTGGGCGGCGGACGCGGAGGCATTCAGGTCGGGACTGGACTTGTCGACGAGCGATTTCACGGACCTCGATCGCTCCAATCTGACGGCCTGGTACGAGCGGACCATCGGCTATGTGCCGAAATCCGTCGAATTCGGCATGCGCTGGGATCCTATGGTGCTGAAGGTCCAGCGCCTGATGTGGGAGCGCGCGCTCAAGACCCTCCCCAAGCAGGTGGCGCCCTATCTCATGCTGCGCGACGCCACCTTGAGCAGCGATCGCGACGCCTTGCGCGAGGCGGCGCTGCTCGGCAAAGCCTGGGGTCTAACGCCCGACTGGATTATTCGCGGCATCACCCAGACCGTCCAGTACTTCACCGGCTTGCGGGGGATGTACGCCGCTTATGATGCCGTCAACGACATTCTGAGTAACTGGGAGTAATTCGTATGGTCGGTGTCAGCGAAGGCCTGGACCTGTCAAATCTGAACGAGATCTCGCCCGACGAAGTCAATGCCCATCTCGCACGCGTCTGGAGCTGGCGCGGTCCGCTGTACGAGATGTACGCCAACAGCTTGATGCTCGACTATGCGCCGGACTTCGCCAAGCTGCATCGCTGGGGCTCGGATCTGTTCGGGCGGCCGTCGCACGTCAACATCATCACGTTGAGCATGCAGAACATCCACAGCTACATGATGTACGGCTGGGAGACTGGCATTCTCAACGAATTCATCACCCTGCGACGCAATGGCATGCCGCTCTCGCAGTTGATGGAGCTGGTCATGTTTTCGCAGTTGTACGCGGGCATGCGCGGGCTCGGCCACGTGTACCGTGCGGTGGGTGACTTGCTGCCGGTCTTTGGCGAGCCGCCGGTGGCGGTAGAGTTTCCTGACGGCTGGGCCGCCGATCCTGAGGCGTTCAAAGCGGGCCTGGATTTCTCGACGCGGGAGATGACCGCGGCGGACCTCGAGGCGCTGACCGGGTGGTACGAGCGCACCATCGGCTACGTGCCGAATTCCATCAAGTTCGGGCTGAAACACAATCCACAGTTCGTCAAGGTCAATCCTGCCAAGTGGGAGGTGGCGTTGAAGACGCTGCCCAAGCAGGTGGCGCCGTATCTGCTGCTCCGCCACCACACGATCACGGGCTCGCGAGAGGGTCTGCGCGAAGCGGCACTGCTTGGCAAAGCCTGGGGCGTCACCTCCGAGTGGATTGTGCAGGGCATCACGGGTACCGCCATGTACTTCACGGGTTTCGAGGGCCTCTACGCCGCCTACGAGGCGGTGGACGATCTGCTCTGAAACGTGAAGATCGCCATCCCTGAGTCCTTTCGAGGTCTTCTCGACGGGCGTCTGCCAGACGATGTCTCGATCGCCTGGTACCACGGTACCGACGACGTCGCCGCGGCGGCGCGCGACGCGGACGTCCTGGTGATCGGCTTCATCGACGCCGCCGAGATACGGTTGGCGATCGAATCCGCCACCAGCGCCCGCTGGATCTCCACGCACGCCGCCGGCGTGGACCACTATCCCTGGGACGTGCTCGCGGCGCGGAAGTTAACCATGACCAACGGCGCCGGCATCAACGCGCCGCCCATCGCCGAATACGTGGTGCTGTGCGTGCTCAGCGCGGCGAAGAATTTTCCGTTCTTCGCGCTCGCCAGCGAGCGACGCGAATGGCCGACCCGGCGCCCGCCCGCGGACGAGTTGGACGGCGCGCAGGCGCTGGTGCTCGGCTACGGCGAGATCGGCCGGCGCGTTGGCGAGCGGCTGCGCGCGTTCGGGGTGCGGGTCACCGGCGTTCGCCGCACACCCTCCGAGGAACCGGACATCATCGGTCCCGACGACTGGCGCGCCCGCCTGGGTGAGTTCGATTACATTCTGGTGACTACGGCGTTAACGGGCGCCACGCGGCAGATGCTGGGCGCCGGCGAATTCGCCCACATGCGCCCCACGGCCTGGGTGGTCAACGTCGCGCGCGGTGCGCTGATTGATCACGACGCGCTGGCTGAGGCGCTCGCGGCCGGTCGCCCGCGTGGCGCGTACCTGGATGTCACCGAGCCTGAGCCGCTGCCCGCGGAGCATGCGCTGTGGCGCACGCCGAATGTGCTCATCAGCGGACATTCGGCCGGCCGTAGCCCGCGCTCGCAGCAGCGCTACGCGACGCTGTTCGTGGAGAACCTGCGGCGATTCCAGGCGGGGGAGCCATTGCTGAATCTGGTGGATTATTCGGCCGGCTACTAAAGTACCGGCGGGGGAGACATTCTCACATGGCATCTGAAAACCTCGTACCAGCGGCGTTGACTCGGCGGGCCGCGCTGCGATTGCTCGGGGGCGTTGGCGGTGTCACGCTAGCGGCGGCGTGTGGACCCGCGGTGCCGAGCGCCGCACCGCCACCGGCGTCGACGGCCGCCGCCGGGTCCACCGCTCCAGCGGCCTCGACACCCGCCGCCGTGGTGACCACGCAGCCTGCAACGGCCACGCAGCCTGTGGCGGCCACGCAACCTGCCGCGGGCGGGACGCCGAAAACTGGAGGCACACTGCGCGTTGCCATCGGGGCCGATCCAGCCAGCCTGGACGGCCACCTGTTCGCCGCCGGCCGCTTCGACACCACCTGGCTGATTTACGACCGTCTCACCGAATACGACCTGAGTCTCAAACCTCAGCCGATGCTCGCCGAAAGCTGGGACGTTTCCAGTGACTACAAGTCCATCAAGCTGAACCTGCGCCAGGGCGTCACCTTCCACGACGGTCGTGACTTCACCAGCGACGACGTCAAATACAATTTTCTCAGAGTCCGCGATCCCAAGGTCGGCGCTGGAGCGTTTGTCAATCAGAGCAACTGGTTCACTTCGTTCGACACGCCAGACAAGAACACCATCATTCTGAACTCGGATCAGCCGCGACCGCTGGTCTTCGACTTCTTCGAGCGCCTGAATATCGTCGACAAAAACATCATGGAAGGACCAGACGTCAAGACGAAAGCCAACGGCACCGGCCCGTTCAAGTTCGTCGAGTGGATCCAGGGCGACCATTTCTCAACGGTGAAGAACCCGAATTTCTGGATGCCCGGCCGGCCGTACATCGACGGCGTCAAGACCCTCATCCTGAAGGACCAGCAGGGCGCGGTAGCCCAGTTCGAAGCCGGTCAGATTGACGTCTTCGAAACCATGAACCTGATCGACTTCCTGCGACTCCGCAAAGACCCGAAGTACGCGACCGTCGTCAACGACGTTCCCACCGGCATGTACTGTTTCGGGCTGAACACCACCTGGGCGCCACTCGACAACAAGATGGTGCGTCAGGGTCTCAATTACGCCATCAACCGCAAGCGCTGGGTGGAGGGCTATTTCCAGGACACGTCGGCGCCGATCTCCCTGGAGTGGTACCGCGGCACGCCGATGCACGACGACGCCCGCGAGAATTTCTATGCCTTCGATCTCGACAAGGCAAAGTCGTTACTCCAGCAAGCCGGCGTCGGTCCCTTCTCGATGGATATGCTGCTCATCACCTCACCCGAGAGCACGCCCCTGGCGCAAATTTATCAGGCGGACCTGGCCAGCCTGGGCATTACGCTGAACATCGTCAGCATGGATCTCGCCGCCTGGCTGGACAATGTCAACAACCGCAAATATCACGGCATGTACTACTCGCCCGCGTCCATCGCCGCCTCGGTGGGCACGGAGCTGACCACCAGCAAGGTGTGGGAGATTGGCAACAACAACTCCGGCTTTGACAGCCCCGAGTATCAGCAACTCGGCGTCGCCACGACCACCGAAAGCGATCCCGACAAGCTGAGCCAACTCTACAAACAGGTAAACGACCTGATGCTCGACGAGTCGTTTGCGATTCCGCTCACCTGGCGACCACCGAGTGACCTGACACTCGCAGCCGTGCACGCGACCAACAATTTCTTTGGTGGTTGGTGGTATCGCGACGTATGGCTCGATAGCTGAGCCTTAATACAGTATGCTTTGACCTATTCACATGCCGACCGCGCAGAGCTCCACCCGCACCCGAGGCACGGGCGCTGGAGGTCGCCGGCGCGGGCAAGATGAACTGTCGCCCGTGGCAAGTCCGCTCCGCCCGGAAGACCATCTGCCGACCAACAAGCACGAGCTTGCGTACCGTTTGATTCGCGAACGCATCGAGGCGGCCGTGTACCAGCCTGGTCAACGCCTGGTCATCGACGCCCTGGCGCGTGACCTCAACATGAGCCAGGTTCCAATTCGCGAGGCGATCCGTCGGCTGCAGGCCGAGGGCTGGATTACCTATCGCCATAACTCGGGGCCCGAGGTCGCCAATATCGGCGTGGAGCAGTGGCAGGCGACCATGGAAGTATTGGCGGTTTTAGAGGGCTACGCGACTGCGCTGGCGGCGCCGCACCTGCGCGCCGACGACCTGCTGCTGTTAGGTCAACACGCCGCGGCGATGCAGCATGCCATGGAGCAGTTTGACCTGCTGCGGTTCAGCGACAGCAATCGCGCGTTTCATAGTGTGATTTACGCGCGGTGTCCGAATCCGGTGCTGGTCGAGCGGATTTCGGAGACGCAGGCGCAGCTGGATGCCATGCGCGGCACGCTGTTTCCGAGTGTGCCGCAGCGCGGGGCGGAGTCGATTGCCGAGCACCTGGGCTTGATGGCGCTGCTGGAGGAGCGGGCTACGTTCGAGGAAGTCGAAGCCTTTGCGCGCGCGCATAAGCTCAACTTCCTGCTGGCGGCCGTGCGCCAGTTCGAGCAGTGGGCCATGGCACGGCAGAGCCGAATGTCCGCGGCCTGACGGCCATTCCCCAGAGGGAACCCCCTTTCCCCAAGACAGCGGGTTCCCTTGACGGCCCCGCTTCATATATGATGCAGTATACGCTTCAGCACCCGGGGAGGACCGTCGTGGCGACCTACGCCTACGCGTGCACGGCTTGCGGCCAGGACTTCGAGGTCTCACGCCCGATGAGCGATCGCGACAAACTCAATCGCAAACCCCCTCGCTGTCCTCACTGCAAAAGCAAGAAGGTCCGCAAGCAGGTCTCGATGTTCACCGCCATCAAGGACTGGCGCACCACCTGAGGCATGCCCCCGCCGCCTGACCAGGTCCAGCGCGTCCTCGACCAACTCGTCGCCGCCGGCCCCGAGATCGGCCTGCAGGTGGCCGCCTACCTCGACGGCGAGCTCATCGTCGACGCCTGGGCCGGCTACGCCGACCCGGCCCGAACCCAGCCCGTCGACGGATCCACGCTCTTCACCGCCTCGTCCACCGGCAAAGGTCCCGCCGCCAGTTGCATCCACCTGCTCGCCGACTGCGGCCTGCTCGACTACGACACCCCCGTGTGCACCTACTGGCCCGAGTTCGCCGCACACGGCAAAAGCCGCGTCACCGTGCGACACGTGCTCTCGCACACCGCCGGCGTGCCCAACCCGCCCGCGGGCTTCGACACCGCCATGATGATCGACTGGCCGCGGATGTGCCGGGCGATTGCCGACCTGCCGCTCAGCTTCGAGCCCGGCACGCGCACCGCCTATCACAACTACACGTTCGGCTATCTGGTCGGCGAGATCGTGCAGCGCGTCGACGGCCGCCACATTGCCCAGTTCCTCCAGGAGGAGGTGTGCCAGCCCCAGGCTGTCGACTCGCTCTTTTTCGGCGTGCCCGCCTCGGCGCTCGGCCGCGTGGCCACCCGTGTGCCGGACAACGAGTTCAATCGCCCCGAGGTGCGCCAGGCGTGCATCCCGTCGAGCGGATTGATCACCAACGCTCGCTCCCTGGCGCGCCACTATGCCCGACTGCCGGAGCTCGTGTCGCCCCGTCGCCTGGCCGCCGCCAGCGAGCTGCAGACCGACGCAATGGACGACATCTGGCACGTCCGCGTCAAGCGCGGTCTCGGTTACCGCCTGGGCGACGACACGGGTCCAGGCGCCGGACCGCGCGCCTTCGGGCATGTCGGCGCCGCCATGTTCGGCTACCTTGACCCGGAGCGCCACTTCGCCATGGCGTTTTTGAAAAACTACATCGATTCCACCGCCGGCTGGGACGTCGCCCGTGCCGTGTACGCGAGCATTGACGCAAGTGAAAGGATGGATCCGACATGCAGTACCGTGTGATCTCCGCGGACAATCACATCCTCGAGCCGCCAAACCTGTTCGTCGATCGCCTGCCGGAGCGCTACCGTGACCAGGCGCCGCGCGTCGTGCGCGGCAAGGATGGTGGTGATGGCTGGAGTCTGGACGGCTCCATTCCGGAGAGCACCCTCGGCCTGCCGTGGGGCCTCGGCGCGGTCAATCCCGGTGCGCGCATCCGCATCGCACCGCGCGGTCTGCGCTGGGAAGAGCTCGTGCCGGGCAACTACGACGGCGCGGCCCACATCAAGGACATGGCCTCCGATGGTATCGACGCCGCAGTGGTCTACCCACAGATGGTCTATCGTGCCTATACAGGACTGCCCGACCGCGATGTCGGCCTGGAGTGCCTCAAAGCGTTCAATGACTGGCTCCTGGAAGACTTCTGCTCGGTCGATCCGCGCCGGCTGATCGGCATGTGCATGATTCCATGGGAGCACCCGATCGCGGTCACCACCGCCGAGCTGGAACGCGTCCTGAAGAAAGGCGCGCGAGCCATTTTCCTGCCGTACACCATGAACGTGCCAATCTATGCGCCTTACTGGGACCCCATCTGGGAGCTGATCTCGGGCGCCAACGCGGTAGCGTCGGTGCACCTGCGCTTCGGAGGCACCCGACCCGCGGAGGCGCAGCTGCCGGAGGGCATCAAGCGCAGCTGGATGAGCACGAGCAATACGGTCACGGGCTACTTTTCCGCGATCGAGCCGCTGACGCACATGATCTACACCGGC
>JAFAWJ010000218.1 GCA_019242065.1 Chloroflexota bacterium | reverse complement strand
CACGCCGTCCTCGAGGTAGGCGGCGATACCCTGGGGTGCCAACCGCAAGTCCGCATGTGCGCAGGTCACGACAAATGCGCCCAACTCCGCTTGCGACAGCGACTCCGGCACGTCGGGGGCACCCGCGGCATAGCCGCTGCGCACGCGGAGGGCTGCCTCGGCCTCGGAATCGCGGACCGTGCGCAACGCTCGACGCGCGCCGCCGAAGCTCGGCTCAACCCCGGGGGTCATCGCAGTGGAGAGGAAATGGTCGTAACCGCTGTACACCAACGAGGCTACCGCCCCGTTTTCAAAGGTGAGGAAGGCCGTGTAACAACCCTCCGTGGGTCGGTCTGCGTCGAGCGACCATGCGGAAGCCCGAACCGTGCGTGCCAGACCACCGGCGACCAACCGAGCGGCGTCCACCTGGTGGGGAACCTGGTTGTACATGATGCCGCCGCCGAGCCGCGTCACCAGTTCCTCCGGCCGACGCGGGCGGTACAGGAAATCCGTATACGCCGTGGCGCTGATCATCGCCAGCGGGCCCACGTCACCTCCAGCAACGAGCTGCCGCATCTGGAGGATGGCTGGGTTGAAGCTGGCGGTGTGGCCCACGATCAACACCACGCCGCTGCGACGGGCGGCATCGATCATCCGGTCACAGTCCTCGAGGGAGAGCGCCATGGGCTTTTCCACCAGCACATGTTTTCCGGAACTCGCCGCGAGCACCGCCTGGTCGGCATGGAAGGCATGCGGCGTGGCGATATACACCACGTCCACGTCTGGACTGGCGCACAGGGCGGCGGCGTCGGTGAAGGCGAGTCCCCCGAAGTCCTCCTGAAAGCGGTTTAGGTGCTCGCGGTGAAGATCCGCGGCGGTGGTGACCTGGACTTTTGAGTGGTGGACGCGGCGCCGTGCTCAGGGGCGTCCGGTCAGCGCGGTCCGTGCAACTCCGGCTGACGTAGTCTTGCGTCCGCTCGGACCGGGCGCTCGTTTTGAAAATCTCGATTGCTGGACGGGAACGCGCTCGGACCTCCGACGGCAAATCGGAGGGGAGATCATGCCGATGAACTCCAACAGACCACTTTCGTCGAGGCGACCGCAACGGCACAGGGCGAAGCTCCCGTTGCTATCAGCTTGATTTGGCGAGCACTCCAGTTGCTATGGCTTGGGAGACGTCGACTGGCGATGGAATGACACCGGTATCCGAGAGCCAGGTCGCGACACTCTGCATCCCGGCGACCGCCACGTCGTCGACCGGGTGGAGGCTGTAGTCGCGGGGACGGCTAGCGACGACCTGGGCGACATCCGGCGGCAGGCCCTCTTGCTGGATTTCCATCTGTGTGGCCTCGGCAAGATTGGCATTGGCCCAATCAGCTTCCTGTTGCAGTGCGGTCATGACTTTGTCCACCACCTCAGGCTGCGCATCCAGCAGATCGCTGCGGACGACGGTGACGCCGTAGTCCGGTGCTTCGGACCCATCGGCGATCGCGCGCGCGTTGCCCTGCGTCTCGGCAATCGACACATACGGATCCCAGGTCACCCAGGCATCGACTTTCCCCTGGGCCAGGGCGACCGCCGCGTCCTGAGGGCTGATGTACACACGGTTGACCTGGTCCTTGTCGATACCCTCCCGCTCGAGGGTTTTCAACAGCGTGTACTCGGCCACGTTGCCACGCTGCACCGCGACGGACTTCCCGACCAGCTCACCGACGCTCTGGACGGAGGAGTCCTTGTTGACCAGGAAGGCACGACTTTCGGCGGTGGACGGCGTGGCGGCGACAATTTTCATGGGCGTGCCGGCGGCGAGTGCCGAAATTGCGGGGGCGGTGGCCGACGCGAAAAAGTCAGCGCTGCGTGCCCGCAGCGTCTCGTAGCCGGTCGGCGCATCCGCGAGGGGGCCGACCCAGTTGACGGTGATGCCCTGCTGCGCGAGTTCCTTGTCGACGACACCGCGCTTGATCGCGACGAGTGCCAGGCCACCCTTCTGGTAGGCGATGCGGACCGTGGTCGCGGTGGCGGACGTCGGAGAAATCGGTTGTGCAGCCTCGGGCGTAGCCGGGGCGGAGGGTGCGACCTGCGCGGTACACGCGGCGAGAAGGACGGCACAGCCGGCGGCGAGGATGGGCAGGCGGGCTTTCATCGGGCGTGCGGCCTCGGCAATAGAAGATCTGGTCGACTCACGAGGTCAACTATATACCCGATATAGACTATTGACTAGATCGACTAACTGCTGTTAGGCTGTGCGGGTCGGGCTCGCCATGTGCCGGGCAGGCTTCCCACTCCCCGGGGCAGGCGCGGTCCTGGCGGCGCGGCCGCCCGTCTCATCATGAGGAGACCTCCGTCAGGTGTCACTTGAACTCATCACCAATGGTCAACGTCGTGCCGTCGTCACTCATCCGCCTGATGTCGACGAAACCTCGCGTCGGACCGCTGCTGTTGGTCGAGGCCAGCAGCGTCTCGCGCGCACGCCGCCCGCGTTCGTCTACTGGCTCATTCCGCTGCTGGTCGTGGTCGCCGTCGAAATCGCCTCGCGACTGAACTGGGTGCCAGCATGGCTCATGCCGGCGCCGAGCGCCGTGCTGGCGACCGGCTGGAGCCTGACGCGGAGTGGCGAACTGCCGCAGCACCTGGCGATTAGCTTGCGCCGCGTGGTGATTGGCTTGAGTATCGGCGCCGCACTTGGCTTGACGCTTGGGTTCGTCGTGGGCTTGTCCCGCTGGGCGGAAGCGCTGGTGGACCTGTCCCTGCAGATGGTGCGCACCATTCCCCACCTGGCGCTGCTGCCGCTGGTGATTGTGTGGTTCGGCATCGGCGAAGAAGCCAAGATCTTCCTCGTCGCCCTGGGAACGTTGTTCCCCACCTACATCAACACCGTCCACGGCATCCGCAACGTCGACCCGAAGCTGATGGAGATGGGGCGCGCCTACGGCTTATCGCCGCGTGAGCGCATCCGCCGCATTGTGTTGCCAGGCGCGATGCCGGGCATCCTCATTGGACTGCGCTATGCGTTCGGAGTCGCCTGGTTGACGCTGGTGGTTGGGGAAACGATTGCTGCCAGCTCGGGCATCGGCTATCTGGCCATGGATGCGCGCGAATTCATGCGCACCGACATTATCGTCCTGACTGTGCTGATTTATGCGCTGCTCGGTGCCTCGTCGGACGGCCTCGGGCGGCTTCTGGAGCGGAGGTTCCTGCGATGGCATCCCAATTACAACCGCGGCTCCACGAGCTAGAGCCGGTCTTCGGCGCGGCGGTTACCCTTCAGGACCTGACCAAGGCGTTTGGCGAGCGGATGGTCCTGCGCGGCGTCAACCTGAGGGTCGAGCCCAGCGAATTTGTCTCCATCCTGGGTCCCAGTGGCGGAGGCAAGAGCACGCTACTGAAGATCCTGGCCGGGCTCGAACCACCCACCGACGGCCGCTTCGAACTGGTGGGCGCCGAGGGGCAGTTGCCAACGGTGCGGATCATGTTTCAAGAAGACCGGCTGCTGCCGTGGCTGAGCACGCTGGACAACGTGGCCATTGGCTTGCAACCGCACGGACGTGCGTCCGCCCAAACGCTGATCGGCGCGGTCGGCCTGGAGGGTCGCGAGCGAGATTGGCCGACGATCCTGTCGGGTGGTCAGCGACAGCGTGCAGCGCTTGCGCGTGCACTGGCACATCGTCCCCATCTGCTGTTGCTGGACGAACCGTTCGGCGCGCTGGACGCACTCACGCGCGCCACAATGCAGGACTTGCTGCTGGGACTCTGGCAGCGCGAGCGCAACACCGTCCTGTTGGTCACGCACGACGTTGAAGAAGCGCTGGTGCTGGCGGATCGCGTGGTGCTGTTGATCGACGGTCACCTGACACGCGATCTCCGCGTGGACATACCCCGTCCCCGACGGCGGGGTGACACGCAGTTCGGCGTGTTGAAGCAAGACCTGCTGGAACAGCTGCTCGGCGCCGAGCAGAGTCATTGACAGAGGACCCGAGGAAAGACATGCACATGTTGTCGGGAGGTAAGTTGACGCGGCGCTCGTTGTTGCGCCGCGGTTCGCTGCTGGGTCTTCTCGGGCCTCTGGCACTGGCTGCAGCGTGTGCCTCGCCCGCGGGCACCGATGTGGTGGCACCATCGACCCCAACCGATGCCGGCCACGCGCCGGGCTCGACGCCGGCGCCAGGCAACCTACAAGCAGCGTCCACCAGCGCGCCACTCCAGACCGCCAACGAAAAAGTGCGGCTGACCTACGGTAAGGGTGGCCTGGCGACGGTGGCTCAAACGCGTGGCGTCTTCGAACCGTCGCTGCTGCAACAGGGCATCAGCGTGGAGTGGATCGGGCCATTTCCCAACCACGCCCCGACCATGCAAGCCGTCTCGGCGCGCAGCGCTGATTTCTCATTCGGTGGCAGTACGACGCCAGCACTGGCGGCGCTGCTGGCTGGCCAGCCCTTGAAATTCGTCCAGATGGTGTACTCCCGGCCGCGGGAGACGGCCATCCTGGTGCTGCCGCAATCCGGCATCCAGCAGGTCGCAGACCTGGTGGGTAAGAAGGTGGCCGCCAACCGGTCCGGTCTGGGCGAGTTTCTGCTGATTGCGGCCCTGGAGAAGTACGACGTTCCTCGCGACAAGGTCGAGACTGTCTATATGGACCCGCCCGATTCCGAGCCGGCCTTCGCCACCGGCAAAGTCGATGCCTGGTCGATGTGGAGCGGTGGTCGCGAGGTTGCGGAAGTGAAGTACGGGGCCGTGCCGATCTTCGTCGAGGAAAACGAGCTGTCGCCCGATCAGCAGATCGATTTTGGCTCGTACCTGGTACGCGACGACTACGTCAACGACCATCTGAA
>JAFAWJ010000896.1 GCA_019242065.1 Chloroflexota bacterium | reverse complement strand
AAAAGAACACGCTGGCGTTGACGGCCTTCAGCTCGGTTTCGATCCCGATCTGTTGCCAGCCGGCCTTGACGATCTCCTGTTCCTTCTGGCGCACTGAGTTGATCGTTGTCTGAAATACGAGGTGCATGCGGACCCCCGAGGGTGTCTTACGGATCCCGTCGGAGCTGCGCGGGTAGCCGGCCTGGTTGAGGATCTGATTGGCCTTGCCAATGTTGAATTCGGCAGCTGCATTCGTCGATGCGATGCTGGCTGGCGTCGTGAAGAAGTTAGAGGCCGCCTGGCCGGTCGGACCGTACAACTGCTTGGCCATTGATTCGCGATCGATGGCGAGCGTCATCGCCTGGCGCACATTGACATCCGTAAGGAACGGATGCTTCGATGCGAGGCTCGCGCGCTCACCATCCACTTCGGTATTCGGGTCCGCCTGGTTGAGCAGGATCTGCTCCAAGCCGCCCCCGGGCCCAGTGACAAGCTCACCTTTGCCTTTCTGGAGGAAACCATTGAGCACCTGAGATTCAACCTGCAGGTCCCAGGCGTAGTCGTACTCGCCCGTTTCGAGTACTCCACGCGCGGCAGATGGGGCGTCGCCGCCACCCTTGATATCGATCTCGCTGAAAAACGGCTTGTTGGGCTCGCGGAAGTTCGGATTGGGCACAAGCGTCAGGCTCTCGCCCGGTTTGAAGTCCTGGACCATGTAGGGGCCTGTGCCGAAGGATTTGAGATTGAATGGCGCGTCGCGTGCGGCGGTGCCGACGTACTGCGATAGCTCGTGTCTGGGCAGGATCTGGCCCGCGAAGCCAAGGAAAGGCACGTACCAGCCCCCGGTCGGCACTTTGAACGTTAGTCGCACCGTCAAGGAGTCGACGGCCTCCACCAGGCTGAGTTCGGCGTAGCTGCCAACCGTCGTGGAGGCCGTACCAGGGTCGGTTACATACTGATAGGTGAAGACGACGTCGTCGGCAGTGAACGGTAGGCCGTCGGCCCATTTGACACCCTGCTTCAACCTGTAGGTCACCGTCTTACCGTCGGGGCTGAGTCCGCCATTCTCGTTCGTCGGCACCTCCGCCGCCAAAACTGGCAAGAACGAGCCGTCAGGCGCGACGGTCATGAGCGGTTCGGTGCAGAAGCGCGCCGCGATGCTGTCCTTCGTGCCCTGCGCAAGGTGCACGTTCAGGATCGTAGGCCCTTGCCACATCAAGATCTTTAGTGGCGTACCAGAGCTTCCCACGGCACTTACGGCTGGTGCGGTGACCCGCGCTGGCACGGCAGTTTGTGCGAGACGCTGGCTGACCGCCGCCGCGGCCGACAATGGGCTGGGCGTGGGGGTCAAGGCACTGACCGATGGGCCCGGCGACGTGCAGGCCACAAGGAGTGAGGCTGTGGCAGTAGTTGTCAGGCTCACCCCGACGCGCATCAGCAGTGATCTCCGAGTCAGTAGTTCGGACCGCCGCATGGTGTTATGGTGCTCCCTCCACTGCCTACTCGGTCAAAAGCTGCGCCACGTAGTTCCTCTACTCGTGCTGCTGTACCGCACCAACGGCCAGTAACGCCCCGCGCTGTGCAGGGGTCACACCCGTCAGACCGGTGATGTCCATCCGCTCGTAAAGGCCGTCGGGGCGAAGGGTGCGCTGGCATGTGCCACTCTGAGGTTCCCAGAGCATCACCGTTCCGTCAAAGCTGCCGCTGGCCAGCAGGTGGCCGTTCGCGGAAATCGCAACGCCGCGCACTGTACCGGTGTGGCCCCGCAGGGTGGCCACAGGCTGCTCGGTGTTCGTGTCCCACAGTCGTACCGTTCCATCTCCACCGCCCATGGCCGCCAGCCGCCCGTCGGCGGATAGCGCCACCGCCAGTACTGGGCCGGTGTAGCCGTGCAAGCTTGTTAGCTGCCGCCCGGAAACGGCTTCCCAGAGTCGCACTGTCCCATCTGCGCCGCCACTGGCCACTAACCGTCCGTCAGCCGAAATTGCCACCAGGACTCCCCGTCGGCCGGCGTGATCATGCATTGTGGCCACAGGCCGCCCGGTGCCGGCCTCCCACAGCCTGACGGTTCCATCTGCACCGCCGCTGACGACGAGCCGCCCGTCGGCGGACAGCGCGACGCAAACCACTGGGCCGGTGTGGCCATCCAGGGTTGCTAGCTGCCGGCGGGTGATCGCATGCCAGAGCCGCAGCGTTCCATCTGCACCGCTGCTCGCGACGAGTTGACCGTCTGCGGACAACGCCACGCCAAGGACCGCCCGCGTATGTCCTTCGAGCGTGGCTAGCGACCGACCATCGCCCGCGTCCCACAATCGGACCGTTCCCTCCCCACCTCCGCTGGCGACCAGCCGGCCATCACTGGACAGCGCTACCACGGCGTCGCCGGTGTGGCCCTCCAGGGCCGCCAACGACCGTCCAGTGCTCGCATCCCACAGCCGCACTGTCCCATCTAAACCACCGCTCACCACCAGTTGGCCGTCCCCAGATAGCGCCAAGCTCCAGAGCGTGCCTGTGAGGCCTTGCAAAGTTGCCAGTGACCGACCCGTGCCAGTCTCCCATAGGCCCAGCGTGCCATCGGCACTGCGGCTGGCCATGAGCTGCCCGTCGGCGGACAGCGCCACGCCCAAGAGCCCGCGGGTGTTGCCCTGCAGCGTCGCCAGGGCCCGCCCGGTTTCGGCCTCCCAAAGGCGCACGGTGCCATCCGCACTGCGCGTGGCTACGCGTGCTCCGTCGGCGGATAGCGCCACGCCCACGACTCGCCCCGCTTGGTCTGGCAGGATGGCCAGACGCGTTCCGGTGTCAGTCGCCCATAGGCGCACCGCGCCTTCGGCACCAAGACTGACCATCAGGCGACCGTCAGCGGCGAGCGCCACGCCACGGATTCCGCGGGTATGTCCGTTCAGCGTGGCTACTGAGCGACCATCGCGCGCGTCCCACAATCGGACCGTTCCCGCCCCATCGCCGCTGGCAACCAGCCGACCGTCAGCCGAGACCGCTACTAGGACTTCGCCGGTCTGACCCTCCAGGGTGGCCAATGACCGCCCAGTGCTGGCCTCCCACAGCCGCACTGTCCCGTCAAAGCCGCCGCTGACCACCAGTTGCCCATCAGCCGACAGCGCAACGCCCGGAACGGGACCGATGTGGCCATGCAGGATCGCCAGCTGGCGCCCGGTCAGCGTGTCCCAGAGCCGCACCGTTGCATCGCCACCGCCACTGGCCATGAAGCGACCATCTGCGGATAGCGCCACGACTCGGACGGCGGCACTATGGCCGTGTGCCGCCCATAGTTGGGTGCGGTCCGCCACACGCCAGAGGCACACCCGACCGGTCGCCGTACCCGCGGCCAGCAAGTCGCCATCGCCACTCAGAGCAACCGAGTTCGGCAGATCAAATGCTTCAGCCAGGACACACTCGGCCAGTTGCGCGTTCGCGAGGCTAGCATCCTGTGCATTCACCTGCGCCAGGTAGGCGTGACGAATTACCAGACTCGAGAGGTCCATACCGCGCAGGTCGCCCCGGAGCAGTCGCAGCAGGTTCACAAGGTTGCCAGGCGCATAGCCCTGTTCCGCTGGAGTTCGACGGCGATAGGCGTTTAGAAGTTCCTGGAGCCGTTGCACGGCTTCACGGTCCCCGTACTGGGAGGTCATTCGTTGCAGGATGGGGCCGCCGATGAGCCGCTCTTGCATTTGGCGCACATAGTCCTTCGCCTGTGCCTTGATGAGCGGCAGTTCGACGAGCAGAACCGGCTCGCCACGCGTGATTTCGTCGGCAGCGGTCTCCACAAGCTGCTCCGTGACGTGCTCGAGCACCATCGACTGCAGCGTGAAGGTTGCTCCCTGGTCGCCGCGCTCCACCAGTGACCGCCGGCGCAGCGCTTCGATGGCTTCAATGACCACACCCCGACGCGTGGCCGGCTCCATCTCCCGCGAGAGTTGTGTCACGCTGATTGGCTCGCGTTCCACAGCGAGTTGTCGCAGGACCTCGTATTCCACCGACGAGAGCCGTTCCATCTGAACGTCCAAGAGGCGGCGGATGCCGCCGAATACCGCGCCAGAGTTTGCGAGAGCATCGGCGAGAAATTCGTCGACGTGGCCAGCGTAGACCTGACGGATGGTTTCGCCGACGATCTTCAACGCCAGGCCATTGCCGTCGTAGCGATCCACCAGACTGGTCCAGCTTTGCGCGTCGCCGTTCATGCGTTTGTCGGCGAGCAATGCCTGGGCTTCGCTCACGCCCAGGCCATGCAGCTCTAAAGCACGAGCTCCAGGAACAAAGGCGAGCTCCGGCGGGGCCTCACGGCTGGTCAAGAGCAGACAGCTCAGATGCGACGTTTCGCCGATGGCCTGCTGGACCCCACCATAGCCATCCATGCCTGCTCGATAACGAACCTCGCGCACGCCTGGTTCAAACAGGGTCTCCGAATTGTCGAGCACCAGCAGGCAACGTCTGGAGCGAAGTAACTCCAGTAGCCTGGCGATGCGCTCCGATTCGGACGCCGGCGGCACCGATTGCTGGTCAGACAGGAAACCTATGACCGCGGCCAGCCAATCGCTCACTGGTGGCGCATTGCGCAGGCTGCGCCAGTACACTCGCTCGAAGTTTGGGGTCACACTCTGGGCCAACCGGGCGGCCAGGCTGGTCTTGCCGATACCACCCATGCCCAGCACCGCCACGAGCCGAGTGCGCTCCTCCAGCACCCACCGCCGCAGCAGCGCCACTTCCTCAGTGCGGCCAACGA
>JAFAWJ010000635.1 GCA_019242065.1 Chloroflexota bacterium | reverse complement strand
CAACTCGCCAATCGCGGCTAGCACGTAACGCGGGGGGTCGCCGCGGGAGTGAGCGCGCAGCGAAGCGGAGCAGCGAACGGCGGCGGGGGGTCGCAGACCCCCTGATCCGTTGCGTCAGCACCCAGCGGTGCATGCACCGCTGGGCCGAGGGGCGCATGCGCCCCTCGGGGAGACCGCGCATGCGCGGTCTCCCTCCAAAGAAATTAACTCGAGCGAAGAGCGGGGAGGACTTTGGTCCCGAAGAGCTCGATGCAGCGCACGGTGTCTTCGTGGCTCATGTAGCCGTCTTGCGCCCACAGGCACATGTGGCCGATGCCCAGGGTATCGCGCACGTAGCGCAGCTTCTCGATGACCTGCTCGGGCGTGCCCAGGACCACCTGGTAGTTGTCCTGGGCTTCCTGGTACGCCTGGCTGTCGAACGGCTTGGACACGGCGCGCAGGCGGCGGATGCCGGCGAAGTCGATCGAGGCGTAGCCTGGCGGCGCCATCCACTCGCGCGGCTGCTTGTTGAGCGCACCGTTCTGCCAGAAAAAGTTGTGGCCCTCCGCCTGGGCCTTTTCTTCGGTGTCGGCGACGAAGACCCGAATCAGGTAGCCGATGTGCTCGGGACCCATCTCGTAGCCGCACTCGGCGGCAGTGTCGCGATACAGACTGATCAGCTCACGCGTCTGCTCCATCGACGAACCCAGCACGACGTACGGATAGCGGTGCTGGGCGGCCCAGATCACCGTCTCGGGGCTCGCCGTGCCCGGCACCATGATCGGCGGATGGGGCTTCTGCAGCGGCAGGACCCACGGGTTGACCACACGGTACTCGAAGTGCTTGCCCTCCCAGCGGAACGGACCCGGCTTGGTCCAGGCGGCGATGATCAGGTCGTGCGCCTCTTCGAAGCGCTCGCGGTTGTACGCCGGATTGACGTTGTTGACGAGACTTTCGACGCCACCGCCGCGCACCACACCCGAAATCAGTCGGCCGCGAGAAATGCAGTCGATCATCGCCAGCTCTTCGGACAGTCGGAGTGGATTGTCGACGACCGGCAACGGCGCGCCCAGCATCAGGATCTTGACGTTCTTGGTAATTTTGGCGAGCACCGCGCCGGTGATGGTGATCGACGCCTGCATGCAGAACGGAGCGGTGTGGTGTTCGTTGATCATGATGCCGTCGAAGCCGGCTTCGTCGGCGACCTGGTATTCGTCGTGGTAGCGGTTGTAGAGATCGCTGGCAACCTGTGGATCGAACAGGCAGTTGGGCAAGTTCAACCGCAGCGACGGATACTCGGCCTGAACCGCCGGATCGTAGCCGGTGTACGGCTGTTCGCTGAAGTAGTAGTAGCTGGTGGTGTTCGAAGCAGCCGGCGTTGACATCACGTGACTCCAGAATTCAGGACAGGAAGAAGGCGTGCAACAATTCGGCAAGTCGCTCAGGTTGGTCGAGGTGGGCGAAATGTCCGCAGTTCTCCAGCGTGCGCAGACGTGCGCGGGGGATCGCGCGCTGGTACTGATGAGCGCAGTCGACGGGAATCAGCGTGTCGTCTTCACCCCAGACGACGAGCGTCGGAGTCGCGATTTTGCCGAGCATGCCGGCCAGCGACGGATCGTGCATGTAGGGTTTGAAGCACATCCGCATCGACATGGTGCGGCCTGCCTCGCGTGGTCCGCCGAAGTCCTGGATGGGATTCGCGGCATAGATACCCTGGTACTCCGGCGACTCGGCTCCACGCAGAAAGCCGCCTTCGATCACCTGGCGCCAGGGTGTGACGAACACGTCGAGGATCTCGCCTGAATTCGGGCGGAGTCCGGCGGCGTCAACGAGGACCAGGTGCCGCACGCGGCTGGAGTCCATCACCGCCATCTGGGCAGCGATCCAGCCGCCGAGTCCGGCGCCGACGAGGTCCACGTCGTCGAGTCCCGCCTGCTGGAGGACCCAGTGATAAAAGACGGCCTGGTGTGGGACGGAGGTGATCCAGTCGGGCACGGGAGTCTGTCCATAGCCCGGGTGCGACGGCGCCAGCACCTGCGCGAACTGCGCCACCGCGGAGTGGATTTTCAACCAGCCCTCGTGGCCTTCGATGCCGTGCAGGAACACACATGGGCGCCCGCTGCCGCCCTTCAGGAGGTACAGCTGGGTGTGCCCGACCGCAATTTCTTCGGTGGTGTAGTCGACGGTGGTCGTCATGCGGCCACACTCGCGCGGGCGCCGCGGAAGCGCGGCATCACTTCCTCGGCAAACAGTCGCATGGAGCGGCGGACCTTGTCGGGCGCCAGGCCACCGAAGTTCATCCAGCACACCACTTCGCCGGCGCCGATCCGCTCCAGGTCGGTGACCTTCCCAGCCACCGTTTCAGGCGAGCCGATGAGCAGGGCCGACTGCAGGAGATCCTCCCATGTCTGCGAGCGCAAACGCGCGAGCATGGCGTTGGCTCCGTCGTAGACCGATTGGTGCAAACCGTG
>JAFAWJ010000554.1 GCA_019242065.1 Chloroflexota bacterium | reverse complement strand
CAGAACTACGACGCGTGCATCGCGGCCGCGGAGGCCCTGGGCACGCGGCATGACCTGCACATCAGCAACTATGGCGTCGGCATCGAGGAGCGCCTGACGGGGCAGCACGAGACGGCGTCGTGGCGTGAGTTCAGCTACGGCGTGTCGCACCGCGGCGCGTCGGTGCGCATCCCGTGGCAGGTGGCCAAGGACCGCCAGGGGTACATCGAAGACCGTCGCCCGAACGCCAACATGGACCCCTACGTGGTGACCCGCCTGATCATCGAAACAGTCTGCGGCACCGCCGACGGCGACCTCAAAGCTTCGGTAGACGGCCAACTGGCTGCTTCGCGCTGATTTTTTTGGGCCGAGTCCGCGCATGCGCGGACTCCCCGAGTGGCGCATGCGCCACTCGGCCCAGCGGCACATGTGCCGCTGGGTGCTAACGCAATGGTCAGGGGGCGGCAGCCCCCCGCCGCCGTTCGCTGCGCTCACTCCCGCGGCGACCCCCCGCGAACGTGCTGTCCGCGCGTGTTAGAGGTGTGACGCTAAACGCTATTCAGGGCTGACTGATGGGGTGGTGGTATGAGGTGCGTCCGAACGGACGTGAAAAGTAGGTTTGTGCCGAACCGACAACGATGGAGTGATCAACCTTCGATCACCGAGTTAACAGCGTGACCGAGTTACCAGTCGCGGCTAGCACGTACGCGGGGGGACGCCGCGGGAAGGAGCGCAGCGACTGGCGGCGGGGGGTCGCAGACCCCCTGACCCGGTGCGTCAGCACCCAGCGGTGCATGCACCGCTGGGCCGAGTGGCGCATGCGCCACTCGGGGAGCCCGCGCATGCGCGGGCTCCGCCCAAAAACGCTACACGTGGTCGAACTCGTGGATTGACACGCGCCAGTGGATACGCTCCTCCTCGGGCGGGTAGTCGCCGGCGGCGAGGTGGTACGAGCAGCGGTTATCCCAAATCACGATGTCGCCGACGTGCCACTGGTGGCGGTACTGGGCGTCGGGCTGGATCATGCGTTCGGCGAGCTCGTCGATGAGGGCGTCGCTTTCGGCGGGGTCCAGGCCTTCGATGCGCAGGATCTTGCCCGGGTCGAAGTACAGCCCCTTGCGACCCGTCTCGGGGTGCGTGCGGATGATCGGGTGCAGGACTGGCTTCCAGTCACGATCCGCCTCGTCCAGCAGCACTGACGGGTTGCGGCGTCCGCCGTAGGTGAAGGCGCCCATGCGCCCCTCGAGGCGGGTCTTCAGCGTGTCCGGCAGCGCATCGTAGGCCGCGTACATGCTGGCGAACAGCGTGTCGCCGCCGTGACTCGGAATCGCCACGGCGTACAGCTGGGTGGCTTTGAAGGGCACGGCATCGTAGGCGCCGTCGGTGTGCCAACCCTCGGCGCCGCGGCGGTAGATGGCCATGTTCAGGCTGCCGTCGGCATCCCACTTGTTGGCGCCGAGCAGGGTGATCTCGGGGTAGTCCGGGTGGCGGGTCGACTTCGACGGGTGCGGCTCGAGGACACCGAACCGTCGGCTGTAGTTGAGGTAGGTGCCAATGTCGAGGGTCTGGGCGGGGATGACGAGGACGTTGTGGTCGAGCCACGCGCGATAGATGGTGGCGAAGTCGGAGTCATCGAGGTGGTTGACGTCGACGCCCGAGACCTCGGCGCCAATTTTCTCTCCGAGTGGACGAACCTGCAGCATGAACCTAGCGTAGCGCGGCGCCGATTTGGTAGGGTGGCCGAAGGGGAGTTTATTGGTTGGCGCTGCCACTCCAGGGCAAGGTTGCGATCGTTACAGGCAGCTCGCGAGGCATTGGCAAGGTCCTGGCGTTGCGGCTCGCGCGCGACGGCGCGGATATCGTCGTGTGTGCCCGCTCGCAGACGCCGGGCGAGCTGCCGGGCACCATCGGCGAGACGGCGGCCGCGGCCGAGGCACTCGGGCGCCGCGCCCTGCCGCTCAAGCTTGACCTCGCCAGCGACGCCGACATCGACGCTGTCGTGGACCGCAGCCTCGGCGAGTTCGGCCGCATCGACATTCTCGTGAACAACGCGGTCATCGTCGGCCCGCGGCGCACGTTCATTGGCGGCGACGCGGAGTTCCTGGACCTGGCCTACCGTGTGAATGTGCGCGGGCCGTATCGACTGACCGAGCGCGTGAGCGAGATCATGGCTGCCCATGGCGGCGGCACGATCGTCAACATCACCTCAGGTGCGGCGCGTCATCCGCAGGCGCCGGTCGTGCCGGCCACTGCTGCCGACCTCGATACGATGGACCCGTCTTACGGCATCACCAAAGCAGCGCTCGATCGGATCACCACCGCGTACGCGGGTGAGCTCAAGGCGCACAACATCGCCATTGTGAGCGTCTCGCCGGGGCTGGTGATCACCGAGCGGATCCGCCAGGCGGCGATTCGCCGCAACGTGGAATTCGGCCGCGCTGAATCGCCAGAGGTCATCGCCTCAGCGGTGGCGGCGATCTGCCAAGACGCGATGCCCTACACGGGAAAGATTCTCGCTGCCCGTGACCTCGCAACTACTCAGCCCTCGGAAGGAGCCCAGTAACCAATGCTCAGCGTCGAAGAAAACGAAGCGCTCACCCACGTTGGACCCGGCACGATTATGGGTGACCTGTTGCGTCAATACTGGGTGCCCGCTCTGCTATCCGAAGAGGTCAAAGCACCGGACTGCCCGCCGGTGCGCCTGCGCTTGCTGGGCGAAAACCTGATCGGCTTTCGGGTGACCACCGGCAAGGTGGCATTGATCCAGGACGCGTGTCCGCACCGCGCCGCCTCGTTCTTCTTCGGTCGCAACGAAGAAGACGGCATCCGCTGCGCCTACCACGGCTGGAAGTTCGACATCCAGGGCAACTGCGTCGACCAGTTGAACGAGCCCGAGGGCAGCAAGTTCGAATCGAAGGTCCACGCGACGACCTATCCGTGCGTCGAGCGCGGCGGCCTGGTGTGGGCGTACATGGGCCCGCGCAGCGACCCGCCGCCACTGCCGGACCTGGAGCCGAACATGATGGTCGAGGGTCGCGGCCGGGTGAGCCCGAACATGTTCAACTGGAACTGGTTCCAGTGCATGGAAAACAACATGGATACCTCGCACCAGGGCATCCTGCACTTCGGCGC
>JAFAWJ010000550.1 GCA_019242065.1 Chloroflexota bacterium | reverse complement strand
GGGCGGCTCGACAACCTCGACCGTCACGACGTCGCGCGCCGCCTTGTCCTCGCGAATACCCAGAAACACGGGCGCTCGCAGAATGCCGTCCGAGGTTTTCTCCGCGAACTTCACCTGCGCGACCAGGTCGGGCTGGACCCAGGTGATCGGTCCTTCAGCTTTGCCCGGTCGGCGCCACATGCCGAACCTGGGGACCTCACCCTCGAACGGACACTCGTCGGTGCGCAGCGGCTGCAGCCGGTCATAGACCGCCTGCAGCGTGCGATCGTCAAAGCCTGAGCCAGCATGCCCGACGTAGGTCAGCTTGTCCGCCCCCGGCTTGTAGTAGCCGACGACGAGCGAGCCGAACGTGTCGGCACGGGCCCCGGAGCCGGGCGTGTAGCCACCCACGACGAACTCTTCGCTGTAGGTGGCCTTGACCTTGATCCACGAATCGCTGCGCTTGCCCGTTTCGTAGCGACTGTCGCGGCGTTTGGCGACGATGCCCTCGATGCCGGCCGCCTGCACGGCGCTGTACAGGCCGATGCCGTCTTCAGGGAAGACTTCGACGATGCGCAGGCGATCGGTCGCGATCAGACTGTTGCGCAGCAGCTCCTTCCGATCTTCGAGCGTGACGCCGCGCAGGTCATAGCCGTCGCGGTACAGCAGGTCGAACGCGTAGTACAGCAGCAGCGGCTTCGGCTCGCCCTGACGGTTTTGCAGGAGCTGAAACGACGGCCGGCCCTCAGGATCGATGGCCACGATCTCGCCGTCCAAGACGGCATCCGCCACTGGCTGCTGTCGCAGCGCCCGCACCAGCCACGGGTACTCGTTCGTGCAATCCAGACCACGCCGGGAGCTCAGGCGGACCTCGTGGTTGTCGAGTGTGGCAATCACCCGGTAACCGTCGAGTTTGGGCTCGAACAGCCAGTTGGGATTCGAAAACGGCCGCTCAGCTAGCGACGGCAGCATGGGCGAGAGCAGGCGCGGCAGATCGCTCTTGCGCGCACCATGCGCCGTAGCGGGCGTCGGGCCGGTGCTCGGCCGAGGCGGTGGCAGCTTGCCCGCCTTCAGGTCGTCGATGGTCAGACCCGACAGCACGGACTGATCTTCCTTGAGGACGTCGTGTTGCGCGTCGGCGAAGCTGTCGTCCTTTTTGAGGAACAGCCAGTTCTTGTCGTCCATGTGCACCAGCGTCCAGCCGCCGTGCAACTTGTGACCCTGCAGAAAGACTCCGAGCTTGCCCTGCTCGATGCCCTGGCGCACCAGTCGCTCGGCGCGCTCGCGGTCGTAGCACGGCTCGCCGTCGTCTTCGGGGGCGTAGATGCCGAGGTCCCAGACGATGACCTGGCCGCCGCCGTATTCGCCCCTGGGGATGACACCCTCGAAGGTCGCGTAGTCGAGCGGGTGGTCCTCGGTCATCACCGCCAGGCGGCGGTCGCCGGGGGCATATGACGGACCGTTGGGAATAGGCCAGGACTTCAGGACGCCGCCGGCTTCGAGGCGGAAGTCATAGTGCAGGCGGCGCGCGGCGTGCTTCTGGACGACGAACGTCAGCGGGCCCGTCCGCGGCGCACTATCCCCTTTTTTCGGGGCGGGCTCGTCAGTCTTTGAGAAATCGCGTTTGGCGCGATAGTCGTCTAACGGCACGCACCCTCAACTACCTGGTTAGAACCGGACGCCGAGTCACTACGGCGGGCCGGCTCAGAAGGCGACCGCCAGTTCTTCTTGCGGCTCGTCGGGCTCCTGCGGTGGCGCCGCCGCCGCTTCGGGCTTGGCCTTCTTCGCCGCTTCCAGGCTCGCCTTTAGCGCCGCCATCAGGTCCACCGTCTTGGGCAGTGGCGCCTCGGGCGCCGCGGCAACCTCCTGGCCATTGGCCTTGGCCTCGATCATCTCGAGCAGCGCCACGCGGTACTCGTCGCGGTACTTCTTCGGCTCGAATGGTTCTTCGAGCATCTCCACCAGCGTGAGCGCCATGGTCAGCTCCTGGGGAGAGACCAGCACGTCCGGCCCCGCCGGCAGCTCGGCTGTCCGAATCTCGTCCGGGTAGTACAGCGTTTCGAGCATCAGCACGTTCTCGCCGGGACGCAGCACGCACAGGCTCTCGCGGTTACGCAGCGCCACCTTGGCTACCGCCGCGACCTGCTTCGTCTTCAGGGCGCGCATCAGCAGCGCATACGGCTTGGCGCCCACGTCGTCCGCCTCGAGGTAGTACGAGCGCTCGAAGTACACGGGGTCGATCTCCGCCGCCTTGACAAACGACGTGAGCTCGATCGTGTGCTTACTGGGGACTGGCAGCGTCTCGATGTCCTCGTCTGTGACCTCGACGTAGCGGTCCTTGCTGTACTCGAAGGCTCGCACGATCTCGTCCTGAAAGACTTCGCGATCGTCGACCGGGCACCACCGCTTCTGCTTGAGGCGGCTCTTGTCCGGCTTGTGGAGCATGTTGAAGGCCAGGTCCTTGCTTTCGGTGGCACCGTACAGCTTGACCGGAATGCTGATCATTCCGAACGTGATGGCGCCTTTCCAGATGGGTCGCGGCATTGCTGTCTCTGCTCGTCTCCGGGGCCGGAGAGTTTAGCATTCCGGCAATTCAGGGGTCGACAACGCGCCGACCGCCGACCACGATCAGCGCGATCGAGCCGAGCGTCAGTAACGGCATGACGCACGCGGTCGCATTCATGGTCGGCACCTGGACCAGGATGCCCGGCGGCGGGGGTGGCGGCGGCGGCATGCCCGAGGGCAAAAAGCCGGTGTAGATGCCGTACACCACCAGCAGGCCGACGAGTCCGAGCGCCACCGCGCCCAGACCCTGCAGCCGCTCCTCCAACTGCAGGCCGCCGCGATACCCAACCGGGCGGCGCTCGCTCTCCAGTTTGGGGAGATCCGACCGGTATTCAGGTTCGCCGGGCGGTTTGAACACGCTGGTGCGGGGCGCGCTAGACCGCCGCGACCCCGCGGCCGCCGCCCATCCGATCTCTGGCGCGCGGGTCCGCGTGCAGCTCGTTGTCGAGATTGCGCCACAGTCGGAACAGCTCGCCGAAGGCGCGCAGGATGACGTCTGGCCGTGCGCCGGTCGGGCTGCCCGCGGTGCGTGGCAGATGGCTGACGGGCAGCTCTTTGACGTGGAAGCCAAGCCGCCGGGCTTTGATGAGAAATTCGGCCGAGAAGGTTGCCCCACGCGCGTGCACGGTCATGCTCTCCCAGACGCGACGGCGGAACAGCTTGAAGGCGCAGTCGACGTCGCGCGCGGTGTAGCCGAACAGCAGGTTGACCAGGGACTTCCAGCCGAGAGCGTTCAGCTTGCGCATGAACGGGTCGGCGCGGTTGCGCCGCCATCCGATGACCAGGTCGGTCTGGGCGTCCATCTCGGGAATGAAGCGGCTCAGCTCCGTGACGTCGAACTGCTTGTCGCCGTCGGTCATGAAGATCAGGTCTTTGCCGGCGGCGTCGAAGCCACTGGCCAGCGCGGCGCCGTAGCCGTAGTTTGTCGGGTGCGTCACCACGCGCAGGTTGAGCTCGGGCTCGGCCGCCTGCAGGGCGGCCAGGATCGCGCCGGTGCGATCGCGCGATCCGTCGTTGGTGACGATCACCTCGTACTCGGTGGCGAGCTCGCTCAGGACGCTGGCGACGTGCTTGACGGTACGCTCGATGATGGCCTCTTCGTTGTAGGCAGGCAGTACCGCCGAGATACTGATCGCAGTCCGCGCCCCGGGCGCCACGGCAGACATTCGGGGATTGTAACGTTTGGCATGCCCGGACCTGTCGAAGAATTGCCGCGCCTGCAGCGTGATCTGGATACGGCGCGGCAGCAGGGTCAGCGCATCGTCCTGACCAACGGTTACTTCGACCTGCTGCACGTCGGCCACCTGCGCTACCTGCGGGCCGCGCGCGCTCTGGGCGATGTGCTGGTGGTCGGCGTGAACGCCGATGCCGCCGTGAGCAAGCCCGGGCGCCCCCTGGTGCCTGATGCAGAACGCGCCGAGCTGGTGGCCGCCCTCGAGCCTGTGGACTACGTGGTGCTCTTCGCCGAGCCCACCGCCGACGCCCTGCTCCGCGCCCTGCGGCCGGCCGTCTACGCCAAAGGCGGTGACTACTCCGAAGCCACCCTGCCCGAGGCGCCCACCGCCCGCGAGGTCGCCGCCGAGCTCGCCTTCATCCCCCTGACCCCCGGCCGCTCCACCACCCGTCTCGTCGAGAGCCTCGGGAGGCCGTCTACGACCTGACGATTGCTTCGTAGAGACCGCGCAGCTCTTCTTCGGAGAAGAACGAGATCACCAGGCGGCCGCCGCCGCGACGGCCTTTGACCAGGCGCACGCGCGTGCCGAGCGCCTGGCGGAACGCGTCCTCGAGCCGCTCGACGTCGGGATCCGGCCGCGCCTCCGTCGGTGGCCGCACCCGGCTCGTATTCAACTCGCGCGCCAGCGCCTCGGTATCGCGCACGCTGAGGTGCTCGGCCAGCACCCGCTCCAGCACGCGCAGCCGCGCCGTCTCGCCATTGGCCATCAGAATCGCGCGCGCGTGACCTTCGGTGATCTCGCCGCCAGCCAGCGCCTCGCGCACAGGGTCTGGCAGGTGGAGCAGCCGCAGCGTATTAGTGATGGTGACCCGACTCTTGCCGACCCGCTGTCCAAGCTGCTCCTGGGTCAGCCCGTGCTCGTCGAGCAGTTGGCGAAACGCGTGCGCCTCCTCGAGCGGATTCAGGTCGCGGCGCTGGATGTTCTCGACCAGCGCCAGCTCCAGGCTCGCCTGAGGCGTCGTCTCCTTGACCATGGCCGGCAGCGTCGGCATGCCCGCTTTCTGCACGGCTCGCCATCGACGCTCACCGGTGATCAGCTGAAAGCTGCCATCCGGCTGCTGGCTGACCAGCACTGGCTGCAGCACGCCATGCTCGCGGATGGACTGCGCGAGCTCCTCCAGCTCCTGCTCGTCGAAGCTGGTCCGCGGCTGCCACGGGTTGGGTGTGATGGCGTCGACCGGCACGTCGCGCAAGCCATGTCGGGACGCGGCTGTCGGCGGGATGAGCGCTCCCAGGCCGCGGCCGAGCCCCCGCTCATGCGCGCGACTCATCCGCGCAGCAGCCCGCGCTGGATCAGCTCCTGGGCCAGGTCGGCGTACGCGCTGGCGCCGCGCGAGGTCGGCTCGTACTCGAGCACCGGCTTGCCGTAGCTGGGTGCCTCGCTGAGCCGCACGCTGCGCGGAATTACGGTCTGCAAAGTACGGTCGGGAAAGTGCCGACGCACCTCGGCCACGACCTGCGGTGACAACCGCGTGCGTGGATCGAACATCGTCATCAGCATGCCCAGCAGCTCGAGGCGCGGGTTCAGGGTAGCGCGAACCAGCTCGATCGTCTCCATGAGCTGCGCGACACCCTCCAGGGCCAGATACTCGCACTGCACGGGCGCCAGCAGCCGGTCGGCGGCCACCAGGGCGTTCAGTGTCAGGATCCCCAGTGACGGTGGCGTATCGACCAGCACCACGTCGTAGCGCGGCGCGACGTCCTCGAGTGCGATGCGCAGCCGCCGCTCACGATCGGCCATGTCCACCAGCTCCACCTGGGCGCCCGCGAGCGCCCGACTGGCCGGCGCCACGTCGAGCTGCACGCGCCCGCTGTTGACGATGGCTCGCGCGAGCGGCACCTCGCCGATCAGCGCCTCGTACGTCGACAGCTCGACGCCGTTCGGGTCGAGTCCCAGCGAGCTTGTCGCGTTGGCCTGGGGATCCAGGTCAATCAGCAGCACACGCACGCCCAGCGCCAGGTAGGCGCTGAGGTTGACCGCGGTCGTCGTTTTGCCGACCCCGCCCTTTTGATTGGCGACTGCCAGGACGGTTGCGGCCGGGTTCACTTCAGTTGTTCGAGCGCCTCCAACAGCCGCCGGATGGTCACTCACACCGACTCGCGTGTCCCGATCCGCTCGCCGCTGCCGTTCTGCCAGCGCTTTTCGACGTCCGCCAGTTTGGGGATGCCCGTCACGCCGCGCTTTTCGACGGCGAAGGAGGCCACGCAGTTGGCCCAGTCGGCGGCGGTTTTCCAGTCGCGATTCCGTATGTGCAGGTGCCACAAAAACGCGGCGGCGAAGGCGTCG
>JAFAWJ010000517.1 GCA_019242065.1 Chloroflexota bacterium | reverse complement strand
TGCGCTTCGGCCTGGCCGGTGGTCGCGAGCACACCCTGGGCGAAATCGCCGACGAGCTGGGCGTCACCAGCGAGCGCATTCGCCAGATTGAAGCCGGCGCGCTGAGCAAAATGCGGCAGCCGAAGTTGCGCACGAAGCTCCGTGAGTACCTGGACGAATACGTGGCTTAACGCGCGCTCGCGTGACGGGGTAGGCGTTACTGTGTCTGGGTGGTGGCTCCCCCCCGCGAGCGCCTGGACCTCGCCCTCGTCCGTCGCGGCCTCGCCGAAACCCGCGAGCGGGCGCACGCTCTGATCCTCTCCGGCGCCGTTAAAGTCGACGGCTGCAGCGCCACGCGCCCCGCCCAAGCAGTGCCCACCACGGCCGCCGTCGACGTCGCCCAGCAAGGCCGCGACTATGTCAGCCGCGGCGCCCTGAAACTCGAAAAGGCCTTGGACGCCTGGGCCATCGACCCGCACGGCAAAGTCGTCCTCGACGTTGGAGCCTCGACCGGCGGCTTCACCGACCTCGTCCTTACCCGCGGAGCCACAAAGGTCTTCGCCGTCGACGTCGGCTACGGCCAGCTCCACTACAAGCTGCGCACCGACCCGCGCGTCGTCAGCCTCGAGCGCACCAACATCCGCCACCTCACCGAGCTACCCGAACAGGCGCAGCTGGGCGTCGTCGACGTGTCGTTCATCTCCCTGAAGCTGGCCCTGCCCCCCATGTTCAGGCTGGTGACCGACGAGATCGTCGCCCTCATCAAGCCCCAGTTCGAGGCCGGCCGCGCCCAGGTCGGTAAGGGCGGCGTGGTGCGCAACCCACACGTCCATCAGCAAGTGATCGACGACCTGCAGGCGTGGTCCCAGATGCAGCCATGGCGCCTCACTGAGACGGTCGAGTCACCGATCAAAGGACCAGCCGGCAACGTCGAATTCCTGAGCCACTGGCTGCCTGAGGGATAATTCAGCCCGGTGTGCTCAACCAGCTGACGATCCGCAACTTCGCGATCGTCGATCGACTCGAGATCGAATGGCAGGCCGGCCTGAACGTCATCACTGGTGAAACCGGCGCCGGCAAGTCCATCCTGCTCGACGCCGTCGGTGCGTTGCTGGGCGACCGGCTCGGGCCAGAAATGGTGCGCAGCGGCGCCCAGCGCGCGCTCGTCGAAGGCGTCTTCTCGTTGCCCGCCCGCGTACCAGAAACGCTGAGCGGCACGCTGGACGAGTTTGGCATCGAGCCCGAAGACGGTGCGCTGATCGTCAGCCGCGAGATCGCCGGCAGCGGCGGCCGCGGCGGCGCGCGCGTCGACGGCCGCGGCGTGCCCTTGTCAGTCCTGCTGAAGCTGGGGGAACAGCTGGTCGACGTGCATGGCCAGTCGGAGCACATGGCCCTCCTGCATACGCGCGAGCAGCTCGACTACCTGGATCGCTACGCCGGAGCGCAGTCCGACCGTGCCGAGGTGGCCCGGCTGTTCCGCGAGCTGCGTGCCGCGCGCAGCGCCTACCAGGACCTGGTCGCCAGCGAACGAGAGACGGCGCGCCTGCAAGAAAGGCTGCGCCACGAAATCGTCGAAATTGAAGCCGCCGCGCTCCACGCCGACGAAGACGACGAGCTGGCGTTGCAGCGCGATCGCCTGGCGCACGTCGAGCGACTGCGCCAGTCCGCGCTCGTCGCGGCTGAAGCCCTGTCCGGGACGGACGACGACGACCAGCCCGGCGCCACGGATTTGCTCGCGCGCGCCGTGGCCGCGTGTCACGACGCCGGCCGCATCGATCCAACTCTGGCCACCGAAGCCGACGCGCTGGCCTCGGCGCTCGCCCAGGCCGAGGAATCCGCCAGGACGCTACGCGACTACCTTGACTCGGTCGAAGCCGACCCGCAGGCTCTCGAGCGCACCACCGAGCGCCTGTTTCAGATCGGCGATCTCAAGCGCAAATTCGGCGAGTCGATCGCCGAGGTCCTGGCGTACGCCGCCGATGCGCGTCGGCGCCTGGCGGACATCGACCAGCGCACCGTTCGCCTGGACGAGCTGGCCGCGTTGTCGGCCCATCTGGAGTCACGCCTTTCGGCCGCGGCGCGGACGCTCTCGTCGCGGCGCGCCGCCGCGGCCGCCGAGCTCGCGCGCGCCGTCCAGCGCGAGCTGCACGATCTGCGGCTGGCCGACGCGCACTTCGAGGTGGCCATCCAGCCCGTCGAGATCGACGCCACGGGCGCCGATCGCGTCGAGTTTCGCCTGGGCGACGAGCAGCGCTCGATGGCGCGCATCGCCTCCGGTGGCGAGCTGGCGCGCATCGCCCTGGCGCTGAAGACGGTCTTGAGCCAGGCCGAGACACGGCCCTCGCTGGTCTTCGACGAGGTGGACGCGGGTGTCGGTGGTCGCACCGCGCCCGTAGTCGGTCAGAAACTATGGACCGTGGCCGCGGCGGGTCACCAGGTGCTGTGCGTGACCCATATGCCGCAGGTCGCCGCGTTTGCGGACAGCCATTTCGTGGTCAGTCGCACCCAGGAGGGCGTCTGCGTCAGCCACGTTGACGGCGACCAGCGGGTAGACGAGCTCGCAGCCATGCTGTCCGGCTCGGTGTCGGCCAGCTCACGCGCAAGCGCGAAAGAACTCCTCGCTCAGGCCAACCTGTTCAAAAAGAGTTCTCATAAATAGTTTCTCTCATTAAGAGAAAACCCCCTCCTCCTCTGGAGAGAGGAGGAGGGGGCAGGGGGGAGGAGAAGTCGACCCCCTCTAGTTGTCCTGAATAACCTGCCCGCCGACGCCGATCTCGAACGCCGGTGCATCCGCCGGTGGCACCACCACCCCATTGCTATGCCCGTTGGTGCGCCCCTCGGACTTCATCACCAGGTCGTACACCTCGTCGCCCATCAGCGCATGCTTCTCGATCAGCGCTTCCGCCACGGCGACGACCGCCGCACGGTTCTCCTCGAGCAGCATCTTGACGCGCTTGAAGTTCTGGTCGAGCAGGCGATCAACCTCACGGCTCGGCCCACCGCCACCGCCGCCAAAGCCGCCGGCGCCCAGCATGCCGCCGTAGGACATCAGCGAGCCGTTCATGCCGTACAGCTTGACCATCGCTTCGGCCGTCTGCGTGGCGTGCTGCAGGTCACCCGAGGCGCCGGCCATTTCCTCGTTGGTGCCGAGGAAGATCTGCTCAGAGGCGCGCGACGCGAGTGAGATCTGGATCGAGGCGACCAGCTCTTCTTTGGTCAGCGTGTGGATCTCCTCCATTGGCTTCCAGGCCACCAGCGCCGCGGCGCCGATGTCGTGGCGGGCTTCGATCGTCGCGCGGGCGACGCGGTGCCGCTTGAGCAGCTTGACGGCCGCGACGGCGTGACCCGCCTCGTGGTAGGCGAGGCGCCGCTTGTCGGCGTAGGTCATGCCGAGGACCGGCATGCGCAGGCCCCACTCGTACGTCTCCAACGCCCAGCGGAAGTCTTCGTACGTGATCGAATCACGCCCGTTCCACACCGCGTGGACCACCGACTCGTTGACCACGTGCTTGATCTGAGCCGGCGAGTAGTTGACGGTCTCGGCCACCATCTGGTCGATCGGCAGATCAAGATGCTTGACCTTGGCCAGGTAGTAATCGAAGATCTCGCGCCGGCCATCGTACGAAGGGAACCCGACGCGGAGCTGTCGATCGAAGCGGCCTGGCCGCAGCAGCGCGGCGTCGAGCACGTTGACGAGGTTCGTCGCCGCGATCGTAAGCACCGGCGGTTGATCGG
>JAFAWJ010000491.1 GCA_019242065.1 Chloroflexota bacterium | reverse complement strand
AACCCCCACGCCTTGCGGCACACGGTCCTAAGCCGTGCGTGTCTGCCGTTCCACCACTCCCGCGGGCGTTTGGTGATCGGTAGTGTAGCTCAGGCGTGGACGGGCGGATGGGCGTCCGCCCAGGGGTGCAGGGCCTCGAAGGCGGCGGCGGCTTGCAGGCATTCGGCGTCCTGGTGCCAGCCGGTCACGATCTGGAGGGCGACCGGCAGGCCTTCGGCATTGAAACCGCACGGCACGCTGGCGGCCGGCCAGCCGGTCAGGTTGAAGGGGAACGT
This sequence comes from Chloroflexota bacterium, assembly GCA_019242065.1. Next base: position 4,746 of record JAFAWJ010000491.1, on the reverse strand, counting down.
GAACGGCAGGTGGTCGAACATGCGCGGCGTGGGCCGGCCGTCGATCTCCATTGGCGGCTGGTCGACCGGCCATGCGACGCACGGCATCTGGGGACTCAGCAGCAGGTCGAAGCCCTCCATGAACGTGCGCGCCTGCTCGTAAAAGGTGGTCCGCGCCAGTTGCGCCTGGCCGATCTCCAGGGCGCTGGCGCCGGCACCGCGCTCCAGTTGCTCCAGGAACGACGGCTCGATCCACTCCGGATGGTGTTTCCAGCGGTCCACGTTGCGGATCGCCGACTGAAAATCCCACAACAACGACGCCCACTCGCGCGGATCCGGCCACGGGACCGAGACTTCCTCCACATGACAGCCGAGCTCAGTGAAACGCGCCGCCGCGGCGGTCGTGATGCGGCGGACCTCCGCGTCGACGGGGGCATACCCGAAGTCTGGACTCCAGGCGACTTTCAGACCGTGCAGGTCCGGTGCTTCGCACGCGCGCAGCCAGTCTGTCGGCGGACGGTCGATGGAGACGGTGTCGCGCGGGTCGGGACCGGCCATGCCATTCAGCAGCAGCGCGCCGTCGCGCACGCTGCGGGCCAGCGGGCCGTTGTGGGAGCGCGCGGCCCACAGATCCGGACTAGGCCAGTACGGCACCAGACCCAGTGACGGCTTGAAGCCGAAGACGCCGCACAGGCTGGCCGGAATCCGGATCGAGCCGGCGCCGTCGGAGCCGTGGGCCACCGGCACGATGCCGGCTGCGACGGACGCCGCCGCTCCACCGCTGGAGCCACCCGGCGTGCGCGCCACGTTCCACGGGTTGCGCGTGGGCGGCCCGAGCAGGTTGTCGCAGGAATCTTTGTGGCCGAACTGGGGGGTGTTGGTCTTGGCGAAGATGATGGCGCCGGCGGCGCGGAGTTTCGTGGCGACGGCGCCGTCGAAATCGGGGACGTAGTGCTCGAAGAATTTCGAGCCGGAGGTGGTGCGCAGGCCGCGGGTCGGCTCCAGGTCTTTGATGGGGACGGGCAGGCCGTGGAGGGCGCCCAGCTCATCACCCTGCATGACGGCCTGCTCAGCGGAGCGAGCGGCGGCGCGGGCGCGGTCGGCGTCGATCGTGACGAACGGGTTGAGGGTCGGCTGGAGGCGCTCGGCGCGGGTCAGGACGCTCTCGAGAAGCTCGACGGGTGAGAGCTGGCGCGCCCGGATGGCCTCGACGAGGTCGGTGGCGGGGGCGAAGCTCAGGTCCTGGAGGGGCGCGGTCACGGCTACGAAAGGGTAGCGGGATTCAGTCCTCAGGAAGAGTCGAACGACGACGACGTTTAGCTGGTTGCCGCAGGCAGGGCGCTCGCGTAGCGGCGTTCGGTTGGGCCCAGCAGCATCACCGTGACCAGCGCAACCAGGCACAGGCCGCCCGTCAGCACGATCAGGCCATTGATGCCGCTGTGCTCGGCAAACGGCGCGGCCAGCGCTCCGCCCAGCAGCTGGCCGATCGACAGTAGCACCGAGTACACGCCCATCACCGAGCCGCGATCTTCGGCGTGCTCCTCCGCGATTTCGGCCAGGTAAGCCAGCGCCGCCGGCGTGAAACCGCTCTGGACGAACACGCCGACCATCACCAGCACCACCAGGAACGGCACCACCGCGTGCGTCGCGTCGTACGGCACGTGGTTGAGCGCCCACAACGTCAGCGCGAGCATGCCGAGGCCAGCAACACCGATCAGCAGCGTCGCCTGGCGGCCGATTGTCGGCATCAGGAAGCCCCACGTCAGGGCGCCGGCGGTGAACAGGATCCCGAAGACCAGGTAAGCCATGCCAATGTCGCCCGGACTGAAGCTGCGCATCAGAAACTGCCGCGGATTGGGCGCGCCTGCGGCCAGGAACGGTCCGACGCTGAACCACGCGCCCAAGACGGCGTTGGCGGCAAGCCAGGCGGGTGCGAAGCGCATGATGCGCCGATTCAGCATGCGCGCCAGCAGGTTGCGGTGGCTGGATACGCGCGGCACCCAGCCGCGATCGCGCACGAACAGGAACGGCAACAGCGCGAGCACGTACATCAGGGCGACGATCGTGAACGACATCGCCCCGAACTGGTCGTGCAGCTTGCCACCCACGGCCGCGCCCAGCGCCAGGCCGACGATAGTGGCCGCCTCGTAAAAGCCCATGACCCGCCCGCGAGCCTTCTCCGAGTGGCCAGTTTGGGCCGACAAGAAGCCGAGTGTGGCCGGCGCGGCGGTCGCAGTCGACAGGCCCTGCAAGATGCGCACCAGCACGACGACGGGAATAACCATCGTCAGGCCCATCAACTGCGCGGCGATGCCGCCAAAAATCGGGCCGAGCACCATGAACGGTTTGCGACCTACGCGGTCCGACCAGGCACCGAAGATCGGCGCGCCGATCAACTCCGACGCGTAGAACGTGACGGCGACCAGTGAGGCGACGCCGGCGGTCAGGTCGGTGTCGCTGCGACTCTTGACGCCCAGCGACACCAGGACCAGCAGACCTGCGGCGTACGAGGCGCACCGCAGGACGAAGGTGCCGCTGAGGGCAAAGGTAACCGAAGGGACGTCGATATCGACCGAATCGTCAGGGTCGAGGACGGGCTCGGAATTCTCGGCAGAATTCAGCGCGGAGTCCTCAACGCCAGCCGGCGTCGTTGCCTGCGGGGGGCGGGTTTCGGGCACGATGGGTGGGGCAGTACGAATCGCCGCCCGGCACTGGGCAGCGCGGGAATCCTATGGTTTCTACAAGGTCACAGCAAGTAGTTTTTACGTGTGTTGTGAGTTGAGCCGGCCCCAACCGGTAACCGTCGTGACGTCGGCGGCGATCACGGGGCGATCGTCAAGAGCCATGGCGCGGTACTGCGGGTACTTCGCGCGCAGCGCGGCGACGGCCGGCGCGTGCTCGGCGGCCTCGGGACCGATCACGCGCGCGTCGGCGCGCAGCATGACGAAGCCCAGCTGCGTCCAGTCCGCGTCGTCGTACACGTCGGCGACGATGGCGATCCGCGGGTTTTCGGCGATGTTGCGCAGTCGGCGCAGGCGACGGACGTCGGCGGACTTGGGCTTTTCGTCGATGGCGATGTACAGCGTGTCCTCGAGCAGCGTGAAGCAGATCGGGACGACGTGCGGCGCCCCGCTGGCGTCGGCGGTGGCCAGATGGGCGACACGTCGGCGCTCGAGGAAGTGGCGGGTCTGGTCGTCCACGCGCGCGCTGGGCTCTCCGTACTCTCCGTGTGCCATCCTAGCGAAGGTGTCGAGCCTCGAGCGCGGGCTGGTGGGCGAGGTGCGGGCCAGTGTCGAGCCATTCATGCTGGCGAGTGCGGTCGGCTCGGGGAGCCTGGCGGTGCTGGCCACGCCATGGCTGGTCGCGTTGATGGAGCGCGCGGCATGCGCCGCCGTCGAAGGTCGACTCGACAGCCCGGGCCAGACGACGGTAGGTGTGCGCCTGGACATCAGGCACCTGGCGGCCTCGCCACTCGGCGCCGAGGTGCGCGCCCGTGCCGAGGTGACCGAGGTAGACGGCCGCCGACTGGTCTTTCGGGTGGCCGCCTACGATGCGCAGGAGCAGATCGGCGAGGGAGTGCACGAACGCGCGATCGTCGACGCGGCCCGACTCCAGGCGCGTGCCGATGCCAAGCGCGTCAGCGGCTGATTGGTACCCTAGGAGGCGAAACGCATGGTCAAGCCCGTCGTCCTGATCATTCGTGACGGCTGGGGGGTCTGCGACGAAGACGCCGACTCCGCCAGGCGCCACGGTAACGCGGTGTTGCTCGCGAAGTTGCCGGTGCTCGACCGGCTCCTGGCCACCTATCCCCACGCCCTGCTGCAAGCCTCGGGGGAGGCCGTCGGCCTGCCCGCGGGTCAGATGGGCAACAGCGAGGTCGGCCACCAGAACCTCGGCGCGGGACGCGTCACCTACCAGGACCTGATGCGCATCTCCGTGGCGATCCGCGACGGTAGCTTCTTCCGGAATCCCGTGCTCCTCAAAGTCATGGGCGAGGTCAAGCGCAACGGCGCGCGCCTGCACTTGCTGGGGCTGCTGTCCGACGGCGGCGTGCACAGTCACAACACGCATCTGTATGCGCTGCTGGAGCTGGCCAGGCGCCAGGGGCTGCGGGCGGACCAGGTGGTCGTGCATGCGATCCTCGACGGGCGGGATACCCCGCCGCGCAGCGGCGCCATCTATCTCGCCGAGCTCGAGCAGCAGATCGCGACGATCGGGATGGGGCGCATCGGCACGGTGATCGGTCGCTACTACAGCATGGACCGCGACAACCGCTGGGAGCGCACCAATCGCGCGTACGCGGCCTATGTGCTGGGCGAGGGTCGGCGTGCGGGTAGCGCCAGCGAAGCAATTGCCTCGAGCTATGCCGCGGATGCAGGCGACGAGTTCGTGGAGCCGACCGTCATCGTCGACGCCGGTGGCGAACCACTCGGGCGCGTGCAGGACGGCGATGCGATCATTTTCTTCAACTTCCGGCCCGATCGGGCGCGCCAGATCACGCGCGCGTTCACCCATGCCGCGCCCGAGGGCGCGGCCCAGCCGCCGGTCGACGTGCACTTCGTGTCGATGACGGAGTACGACAGCACGCTTCGGACGCCGGTCGCCTTTCCGGCAGAGGTCGTGGAAAATCCGCTCGGCGAAGTGGTCGCCGCGGCGGGCCTGCGGCAGCTGCGTATTGCCGAAACCGAGAAGTACGCGCACGTCACGTACTTTTTCAACGGTGGCCGTGAGGTGGCGTTCGAGCACGAGGAACGGGCGCTGATCCCG
>JAFAWJ010000101.1 GCA_019242065.1 Chloroflexota bacterium | reverse complement strand
GCTCGCGGTACAGCCCGGTGCCGCGGTACGCCTGGGTCAGGAGCCCCGACGGATTGACGAAGGCCATATCCAGCTCGCCGCGCGCCACAGCGTGCGACAGGATGGGCGAGCCGGGCGCCATGCTCAGCGACGCGGTGAACGTCTCGGCCGAGCCGTTGCCGATGACCAGGCTGATATCGCGATTGCCGTAATACGGAATCGCCGGGTCGCCAGCCATCCCGAGGGCGATTTCCCACAGCATTTTGGCGCGCACGAACTGCGCGCCGCCCGGCAAACGCTCCATCTGTTTACTGACTCTCCGCGCAGTGTACGTCTGAGCCATTAGGGGCGTGGCCCGCGCGCGCGGACTACACTGGTGCCGCAGGAGATTGTTCGACCCGACCGCTCAGCGTGGCCTGGAACGTGTCTTGCGTTCGCAGGCAGTGTTGCCCCGGCGCGGGGCAGGAGGTTGCAAGATGGCCCTACCTCTAGAACGCGACGACCACCTGCCTGAGCCGCGCAGACTGTTTCTCACGCAGAGCCGGCCGCAGGTCAACTTCGACGCGATGATGTGGCGATGGCAAAAGGCCCTGGCCACGTATCGCGGCGCCGTGGAAACCTATCAGTCGACGCTCGAACGGACGGCTCAGTCCCGTCGCCTGCGTGGCCCGCGCGCGCACCATGCCCCACACGCACCGACACCTGCCGCGCGCGCGCACCAGACGCCCCTGGCGCAGTTGACCCGCCGTGAAGACGAGGTCGCCGTCCTGATTAGCCGTGGCTTCACCAACCAGCAAATCGCCGCGGAGCTGGTCATCACCCCCGGCACGGCCGCGAATCACGTGGCGCACGTGCTGGCGAAGCTCGAGGCGGCCAATCGCACCCAGGTCGCGGTGCTGGTCCAACGTCGGTCCGCTACCATAGTTTGAGGCGACCCCCCGGTCCGACGAACATCGTGCACAAATGCAGATGTGATACTGCGCCACGCGCGACTAGCCTTGAATGGCAGTGTCACGCGTTTTGTTGCTCGAACCGAAGCTGGATTTACGCCGTGCCCTTCAGGAACTGTTGAGCGCCGAAGGATATACCGTTGAAGCCTGTGGGTCGCTGGAGGAGCTGATTGAGCGCCACACCGCGGCCCACTCCGACCTGGCGCTGGCCGCCTGGCAAAGCTTGGACGGGCTCCTCGCCGACGAGCACCGCCATGACCTGGCGCAGTTGACCAACCGCATTCCGATGGTGATCATGGTTCCACGCGTCTGGCTGCGGGTACTCCAGCCGCTGGATCTGGCGGTGCGTGGTTTGCTGGCCAAACCATTCGACGCGGACGAACTCCTCGCCTGTGTCGCAGGCAGTATCCAATCGCCGGAACCGACCCAGGCAGCGGCGCTCCACGCTGGGTCGTCCACCGCGTAGGCGGCGCCACACTACCAGCTAGGCGAACCAATCCCGGCGAGAGTACGCTGGACAGAAATCTATGTCTGAGACCGAGGCTCCCGGGCCGCTGGTCGTCGTTGGCGCGTCGGCCGGCGGTATCGAAGCGCTGTCGACACTGGTCGGCACGCTGCCTCCGACGTTCCCGGCGCCGATCATCCTGGCCCAGCACCTCGACCCCTCCCGGTTCAGCCACTTGCGCGAGATCCTCGCCAATCGCGCCAGCCTTCCGGTTCGGACGGTCCAGGACCAGGAACATCTCGAGAACGGGACGATCTATGTCGTCCCCTCCGACCGGCACGTCGAGATCTCGGATCACTCCGTGCACGTGCTGGCCGAACCTGGGCGAGGTCGTCCGGCACCCTCCATCGATCTGCTCCTGGCCAGCGCCGCCGACGCCTTTGGTGAGCAGCTCATCGCCGTGATCCTGACCGGGCTCGGCTCAGATGGCGCAGACGGCGCCCGGCGGGTCAAAGAGATGGGCGGCACCGTCATCATCCAGAATCCGCAGACGGCCACCCACCCCGACATGCCGCTGTCGCTGGCGCCCACGACCATTGACATCGTGGCCGAGCTCGGAGCGATCGGTCCGCTGTTGAACGAGCTGTTGTCAGGCACGTACGTGCCAGCCGAGCCCGACGACGACCGACGGCTGCGCGGGGTACTCGAGCAGCTGCGGACACGCAGCGGCATCGACTTCGCGAGTTACAAGGAGCCGACCATCCGACGGCGCCTGCAGCGCTGCATGCTGGACACGCACAACGAGAAGCTCGAGGACTATGTCCGCTATTTGCGCCGTAATCCCGAAGAGTATGACCGGCTTGCCAATAGCTTTTTGATCAAGGTCACCGACTTCTTTCGGGACGCGGACCTCTTCAACTATTTGCGTGACCAGCTGATGCCCACGCTCATCGACGAAGCACGCGCACACGGCAAGGAGCTGCGGTTGTGGTCGGCCGGCTGCGCGACCGGGGAAGAGGCTTACTCGCTGGCGATCCTCGTCTCGGAGCTGCTGGGCAACGAGCTGGAGCACTTTACGGTGCGCATCTTCGCCACCGATCTGGATGGCGAAGCGATTGCCTTTGCCCGGCGCGGAGTCTATCCCATCTCTGCGCTGAAAAACGTGCCGTCCGAGATACGCGACCGCCACCTCACCCGCGTGGACTCGGCATGGGAAGTGCGCAAGCAGCTGCGTGGCATGGTCATCTTCGGTCAGCATGACCTCGGGCAGCGTGCGCCGTTCCCGCGCATCGACCTGGTGCTGTGTCGCAACGTGCTCATCTACTTCACCCCGGAGCTCCAGCGCCGCTCGCTGCAGTTGTTCGCTTTTGCCCTGCGCGAAGGCGGCTACCTGGTGCTCGGCAAGTCGGAAAGCACCTCGCCACTGCCCGAAAACTTCACGATGGTCCAGCCGCGCTTGAAGATCTTTCGGCGGCATGGCGAACGCGTGTTGATTCCGCCATCCCGGATTCGTGATGCGGCGCCCACGCCCATTTTCAGCGCCACCGTCGGTCGGCCGATGCTGGCGGGCATCGAACGCGAGCTGGCCCGAGCGCACTCGCGGCAGCTCACGCTGCCGACCGGCGCTGAGCGCGCCGAGAAGGTGCTGCTCGAGCTGCCGACTGGCGTCGTCGTCGTCGATCGGAACTACGATATCCAGAGCATCAACGCTGCGGCGCGGCGCTTACTGGGCATCCACAATCCGGCACTCGGCGACGACCTGGTGCACCTGGCGTATCGAGCGCTCGCCACCCCGCTCCGAGACGCGATCGACGCTGGACTGAGCGGAGACGAGGGGCACGTCGTGCACGAGCTCACGTCGCTCCCCGATGATCCGGGCAACCCACGATTTTTCGAGATATTCTCCTTCGTCATCCAGACGGCGTCCGACCGGGGTGATGCACCCGAGTTGATCGTCGTACTGATCGACGACGTCACCAAGCGCGAGGTACGTATTCGGAACCTGGAAACCGAGCGCTCCAACGCGGACAGTCGCGCCCTGCAGCTCCAGAACCTGCTCGACGAATCAACGCGATCCGTGCGCGATTTGCTCGCGGCCAACCAGGACCTCGCCATCGCCAACTCAGGCTTGCGCAGTGCCAACGAGGAGCTGCTGGTGGGCAACGAAGAAGCCCAGGCCGCCATGGAGGAAATTGAGACCCTCAACGAAGAGCAGCAGGCCACCAATGAGGAACTGGAGACACTCAACGAGGAGCTGCAAGCCACGGTCGAAGAGCTGAACGCCACCAACGAGGACCTGCAGGCGCGCACTGCCGAACTGCAGGAGCAAGCCACCGCGCAAGGGGCACTCGTCGGCAGCCTGCGCGAGGAGCATCAGCGTCTGGACGCCATCCTGGATGGCATGTCAGACGCCGTCATCATGGTCGACAGCGATGCAACACCCGTCTTGACCAATCCCGCCTTCAGGGCTGCCTTTGGCGACAGCCTGCCTGTCCTGGTCGATATGTCGGGACAGCGCCTGTCCCAGCGCAACCACCCACTGCGCATGGCGGCGCGTGGCGAGGCCTTCACCCAGCAATTCGGCGTGGAAACCGACGACGGTGTGGCACGCCTCTTCGAGGCCCGGGGACAACCCATCCGTGGGGATGGAACCTCGGGCGCGGTCATCGTGATCCGCGACATCTCCGACCCCGAACTAAGCCTGCGCCCTGTCGTGACAGCATGACGCCACGGGCCGCCGGCCGCGACATCATCGTGGTCGGCGCCTCCGCCGGCGGAGTGGAAGCCCTCACCCGCCTGGTCGCGGGCTTGCCGCGCCGAATCGCCGCCGCCATCGTCGTCGTGCTGCACGTCCCGCCGGATACCCCCAGCGCGCTAGCCGCGATTCTTGGCCGTGCCGGTCCCCTTCCTGCAGTTCAGGTGGAGGGCCGACGCTCCCTCGAGCACGGACGTATCTATGTGGCGCCGCCCAATCGCCACCTGGTCGTCGACGACGGGCACCTGGATCTCGAGACCGGTCCGCGAGAAAACAGCGCTCGACCATCGGTCGACCTCCTCTTCCGCAGCGCCGCCCGCGTGTACGGGCGCCGCGTCGTCGGCGTCATCCTGTCCGGCGTCTTGCACGACGGAGCGCTGGGTCTCGCCGCTATCAAGATGCGCGGCGGGATCACGATCGTCCAGGACCCGGAAGAAGCCATGTTTCCGGACATGCCGCAAAGCGCCCTCCACGCCTCGCCAGTGGACTACTGTGTGCCGACTGACGTGATTCCCACGCTGCTGGCTGAGTTCACCAGCGCCGGACCGGTAGAGGATTCATCCCAGACGAGTCCGGAATCCGAGAGTCTCGAGCCATCCATGCACGCCACCGACGAGCCCCACTACGGTCACACCGCGAAGCACCTCAACCATGCTTCGGGGTTGACATGCCCGGAGTGCCACGGCTCCCTCTGGGAAGTTGAATCCACTGGGCCCGTGCGCTTCGAGTGCCGCGTGGGCCACACCTACAGTGTGGATGCCCTGCTGACCGAACAGGGCAACGCGGTGGAGGCTGCCCTCTGGTCGGCGGTCAATCTGCTGCAAGAGCGAGCCGGCACGTTCCGACGGCTCGGAACCTCGCTCTCGGGCAGCGTGGCGGCCAACTTCGAGGAGCGCGCCGAGGGTAACGAGCAACACGCCGAGACGTTGCTGCGTCTGCTGTACCGCATCATCGACCGCTAACTCCGGACCAGAATGTGTAGCCCTGCACATTCCCGGGCTGAGTGGCACTGCGCTACGGTGAAAACGCGGAGCCCTGGCGAAGCAACGCGTACCCGTCACGCGTTGGTCCCTTCGCAAAGACCGACACCAAGGGATGCGCCGCGCTGGGACCGGGGCCTTTTCTCAGCGCGGCGTGTTCTCCCGGGTCACACGCACTCGAGCGGCCGATGCGGGCCCGTGGGCAGTTGGATCTCGATCGCGTCGCCCGGCCGAACCTCACCGCCCGCCACGACAATGCCCATCACGCCGGCCTTGCGGACCAGCTGGCCCTGATCGTCGCGGTCCAGGACCGCCGCCATGAGCCCTGGCTGGATGCGCTCGAGTTGTCGGCACGGGTTGCGCAAGCCCGTCACTTCGACAACCGCTGTCGTCCCGACGCGCAGCCGCGTCCCCGTCGGCAGGCCCAGCAGGTCGAGGCCCAGCGTCGTGATGTTTTCGCCCATCGTGCCCGCTCGGACCACAAAGCCCGCCGACCGTAGCTCGTCAAACAGCTCCGCATGGATCAGGTGCACCTGGCGCAGATTCGGCTGCTGCGCACCGTGCCGCACCCGCGAGCGATGCCGGACCGTCTTGCCCAGGTGCGCGTCACCGTCGACGCCCAGCCCGTCGAGCAGTCGGATGCCACCCTGATTGACCTTGGTCAGCGTGTGCTCAGGGCTGCGACTGACAGCCACGACGCGCGCACCCATCAGTCGACCATTGTGGCTCAGGCCGCGAGAATGCGCGCTTTTTGCGTCTCGAACTCGGCCTCGGTCAGCACGCCGGCTGCTCGCAGTTCACCCAGCTTGCTAAGCCGCGCAAGCATATCGTCCGCGGCGGCGCCGGATGCGGCGGGCGGGACGGGCGCGCTCTGATTGGCTGCCGCCCACTGCTCGCTCTGCCGCCGCTGGATCCGATCGTGCACCACATGCGCGGTCTTGACCGCCACCGCCGTCTTCACGGCCGTCTTGATCAGCCCCATGCTCAGCCTCCGCTCTCCAGCGAGCTCATCAGGTCACTGACAGCGATTCGCCCTTCGCCGACGATGCGCGCGTTGGCGCGGTCGATAGCGGCGATCAGCGGCACCGCCCACACGTTCTCGTAGACCAGCACGCCCGCGAGGCTGCCCGGCTCGATACCCGCGGCGATCAGATCGAAGTCCGACTGGTCGAGGACGCCCGACTCGGCGCCTTGCCAGATGGTGGCGTCGATGTCGTCTGTATGCTCCACGTCGCTCAGCGCCACCTTGCGCGCCGCTCCATCGGCGGATCTGGTCACGAATTCGAGGTCCAGCACACGGATAATCCCGCGCCTGCCAAGGTCGGCAAGCGCCCTGAATTCGTCGCCCGTGACCCGTCCGTTGGGAAACTCGACCGCCAGGTAGTCGATCGGTCCTAGCACCTCGTCGTTGTTATCCATGCGTCCAACTCACACCGCGACGGCGGGCGCGGGGCGCGGCGCTCCCGCCACGGCCATCGTCGCGTTCGTGATCGGGCCTGAGATTTGCATGACCATCAGCATCGCGTGTCTCCTTTAACCTGGCGCCTGTATCCACCCTGAATCTGCGGCTAGCCCCCTCACCGAACACCTATTATGATGTCCCGCACCGGAAGGGGGCGACGATGCTTCGATCCAGCCGGCCACGTGTTCGCGGCGCCGTGGTCTTTGCGCTGCTCGCCGCGCTAGCCACGCTGTCGGCACCACTGGCGTCGGTCGCCGCTGCGCAATCGCAACCCGCGCCGCGACTGGACAACCTGCACATCTCACCCGAGTCCGGCCCGGCCGGCACCAGCGTGACGATCGCCGGCGCCGCTCAGCCGAATACCTCCGTGGATCTGCAATGGCTGACCCTGGACGGCTCGTACCAGACCGAGACGACGCCTGAGACCGTCGCGTACAAGCAGCGGACGTTCAGCGAAAAACGGGTGCCCATCAGCAGCGTCGCCACCGATGACCAGGGCCAGTTCACCACCCAGTTCACCATTCCCGAGGACTACGGCGAGCTCCACGACATCCGCGCCGTGGTCGACGGCCAGGACATCGCCCGCGGCGGCTTCGAAATTCGGCTGGCCGCGACGGCCACGCCGTCCTCCGGCCCCATCGGCACGCCCATTCACCTGCGAGTGACCGGTCTGAATCCGAATCTGTTTTCGGGTTCGACGCTAGCCGTCCGCTACGACAACGCGTACACCGGCCTCCTCACCGCGGCCACCACCGGCGGCACCGCCGACGCGACGATCCGCGCCAGTGGCACCCTCGGCGACCACGCCATCTTCATCGGTGCCGGCACCGTGCCTGCCTACCTCAACATCCACCAGTCGCCGTACGACTTTCTCTATTCCGACCTGCCCGACGGCGAAGGCTTCAAGTTCACCTTCACCACCACCGCCGACAACGGCGCGCCGCCCGACACGCTCGAGTGGCCAGCCGCCGACGCGGTGCGCTCCCTGGGTCCCGACGAGCCGCGCACCACCTTCCAGCCACTCACCTCGGCCGTCGGTAGCGCCAGCCTGGAGCCCGCCTCCGGGCCGATCGAGACCAGCACCCACCTGACCGCCACCGGACTGCAGCCGGACGCCGACGTCGCGCTGGTCTGGATGACCGCGCGCGGCAACCGTGTCAGCGACAGTGGCTGGGACGTCGTCTCGGGCAGCATCGGCACGGGTCACACCGACGCCCAGGGCAGCCTGGCAACCGACGTGAACGTTCCGGATGACCTGGGCGGCTGGCACGAGCTGCAGCTCGTGCAGAATCGAGCTGTGATGAACCAGACGCCGTTCTTCGTCGAACGCAGCCTGGTGTCAGTTGAGCCCGCACAGCCCCGGGCGGGCGACACCGTCACCATCCATGCTAAGGGCCTCGGCTGGACCGAGCTCGACAACGGCTTCGCCGTCACGTATGACAACGCCTTTGTCGGCTACGCCTGCGGCTTCAACAGTAATGGCGACGTCGCCATGCCGCTGGTGGCCACCGGCGGCCCGGGCACCCACCTGATCGATCTGTATCCGATGGTCTACAACGGCCAGGACCGTAAAGCCTGGTATTGGGCCCCCGTCTTGACGTTCGCCCACGACTTCCCCGGCCTCGGTCTGGGCTACCGACTGCCCGCGTATCGCCTGGCGATTACCATTCCGAGCTAACTCCTACCCTCTGGAGCCTGACCCATGACTGCGCTTCGTCACCTTCGCTTCGGCGGCCCGTTCGCTGGAGCCGCCCTGCTCGCCGCCGTCACAGCCCTGCCCGCCAGCGCCGCCCCCTACGCTCAGGCGGCTCCGCCAGGCGGCAACGGCGACCAGCCGCAGGTCACCACCCTCGTCGGCGTCCAACCCTCGCCGCCAGCACCCGCCGGACCGCCACCACCGGCCAGTGCTCTGCCGCCCGTCCCGGACCGCTTCAAGGACCCCATCGGTCCCTTCACGATGTTCATGGAGGTCCTCGCCTCCGAAACGCCCAGCCAGTTTGGCGAGCTGGCCACGCCGGGCTGCGTGACCGACAGCGTCTACAAGCGCGGCATGAAGGTCGTGTTCCGTTTCGAGCTGTACGACCTGGACAACAAGGTCCGCCTCACCACCGCCGACGGCACCACCGCCCAGGTGACCCTGCCGGACGGCACCGCCTTGCCGGCCGTCTTCCTGCCCCGCGGCGACCCCTCCGCCCCCGTGGCCGACGCGCCGTGGACCTGGGTCACAACCTGGCACATCCCGACCGACTATGCCCTCGGCCCCGTCATGTACACCGTCGACGTGGTCACACCTGACGGACGTACCCAGTCGATCACGCCGCCGAGCATCCCCGGCCAGCCGGTCACACCCGGCACGCCGCTGGTGGTGGCTGGCACCTACCCGACCATCATTCCCTAGGCCGCCCACACCTGTTCCCGCTCGCCGACGATTACGACCAACTCGTGGACGACCTCGCCCACGGGTTAGCGTTGCCCACGCGCTTCTATACCGACCCGACCGTCGTCGCCATCGAGCAGGAGCGCATTTTCCGCCGCACCTGGCAGTACGTCGGCCGAACCGCCCAGGTCGACCACGTCGGCGATTATTTCACCAGCGTCGTCGGCGACATTCCGGTCGCCCTCGTGCGCGCCCCCGACGGACTCCACGGCCTGGTCAACGTCTGTCGCCACCGTCGGCACCTCGTCGTCCAGGGTGCTGGCAATCGCCAGACACTGCAGTGCCCGTATCACGCCTGGACCTACGAGCTGGATGGTCAGCTGCGCACCGCGCCACGCTCGAACGCCGAGCCGGGCTTCCGCAACGCCGACTATCCGCTGCTCGCCGTCCGAACCGCGACCTGGGGACCGTGGATCTTCGCCACCGCTGATGCAGCCACGCCGGATTTCGAGGAGGTGCTCGGCGATCTGCCGCGTATCGTCGCGGAGAGCGGGGTCGATCTGGCATCGCTCCAGCTCCACGAACGTCAGGAGTGGACTGCCAGCGCCAACTGGAAAGTCATCATGGAAAACTTCCTCGAGTGCTACCACTGTCCGGTGCAGCACCCGGCGTTCAGTGCCGTGATCGACGTCCGTCCCGAGGCGTATGCGCTCGTATCCCACCGCTGGTTCTCCACGCAGCGCGCATCGGTGCGCGAGACACTCTCGGGCAAGCCGTCAGCCTACGACGCGGCCGGTGACGTGCGCGAGGCCCAGTTCCACCTGCTGTGGCCCAACTTCACGATCAGCATCAACCCCGGCCAGCCCAACCTGGCCATCGACGTCTCCCTGCCGGACGGCCCCGATCGCACGCGAGGCATCTCCGAGCAGTATTTTGGACCCGACGTGTCGGCGGACTGGGCCAGCGAGCTCATCGCCTTCAACGCACAAGTCAACGCCGAGGACGACCTGCTGACAAGCTCGGTGCAACGTGGTCTCGCCTGCGGTCTTCCGGATCGCGGCCGTCTGTTGCTCAACAGCGAGCACCTGTGCGCCCACTTCCAGAAGCTGGTGCTCGAAGCGCTGCGCCGCGCCTGATGTCGGCAGCGGCTACCGCAGGCCTCCGCCTTGACACCGCCTCGGGCAAGTGGGTGGTCGCCGCCGCGGTGCTGGGCTCCGGCATGGCGGCACTGGACGCAACGGTCGTCAACATCGCGTTACCCGCGCTCGGCGAAGACCTGCATGCCGACTTCGCCGGCCTGCAGTGGGTCGTCAACGGCTACACGCTCAGCCTCGCGTCGCTCATCCTGCTGGGCGGATCGCTCGGCGATCGGTTCGGTCGTCGGCGTGTGTTCATCATCGGCACGCTGTGGTTCGCGCTGGCATCCGCGCTGTGCGCCATGGCGCCGTCAATCGAGTTTCTGATTGCCGCGCGCATCTTGCAAGGTGTCGGCGGCGCGCTGCTGACGCCCGGCAGCCTGGCCATGATTCAGGCCTCATTCGCCGAGCAACAGCGCGGCCCAGCGATCGGCGCCTGGTCCGGCTTCGGCGGCATCGCCAGCGCCATCGGTCCGTTCCTCGGCGGCTCTCTCGTCGCGGGTCCGGGCTGGCGGTGGTCTTCCTGATCAACCTGCCGCTTGCCGCCGTCGTCGTCATCACCGCGCAGCGGCATGTGCCCGAGTCGCGCGACCCGCAGGCCGCCCGGCAGCAGGACCTGCAGGGCGCCGCGCTCGGGGCGGTCGGGCTGGGCGGCCTGACGTACGCCGTGATTGCCGCCAGAGGGGGCTGGTCCACCAGCACGTTGGTCGCGGGTGGCCCGGGACTCCTGGCGTTGGTGGCGTTCGTCGTCAATGAGCGTCGCAGCCCGCACCCGATGCTCCCACCCACGCTCTTCGCCAGCCGTCAGTTCACCGCTGCCAACGTGGCCACGTTCGTGGTGTATGCCGCGCTGGGCGGGGTGTTCTTCTTCCTGGTGGTGGACTTGCAGGT
>JAFAWJ010001144.1 GCA_019242065.1 Chloroflexota bacterium | reverse complement strand
TCGCATCGACACTTCCGACCAGGGTTCCAGGCGACGCCAGGACCTGCGCACGCGTCTGACCGGTGCGATCCATGACGCGCTGGATCTCGGTCTCGGATGGCTGGTCGGTGACCTGAACGAGGGACGCGTTCACGTGTAGCTCCAGGTTGTCGAAGCGCTCGGCGGCCGCCTCGCGGACCCAGGCCACTTTCTGCGCAAACGACGGAGGTGGCGGCAGGCCGGGCGCACGTGGGTCCAGCAGCGACAACCCGAGAATGTCCGCCTCGCGTGCCGCCCGACTGAGCATCCGCCGTTGGCGACCGCCGAGCATCAGCGGAGGATGCGGCCGCTGAACCGGTCGCGGCAGCGGCTCCAGGTTCTCGATCTGGTAGTGCTCACCCGTGAAGGTCACCGGCTCAGTACTGCTCAGCAGTGCTTTGATGATCTGAGCAGACTCGATCAATCGGGCCAGCCGTACGGCAGGCGGGTCCAATCGTAGTCCCGTCTTGGTGTAGTCCGCCTGGAGCCAGCCAGCACCCAGGCCCAGCTCGAAGCGGCCTTCGCTCAGCACGTCGAGTGTCGCCGCTTCTTTCGCTACCACCGCCGGGTGGCGGAAATCGTTGTCGAGCACCAGCGTCGCTAGCCGCAGGCGAGTCGTGACCGCCGCGGCGGTCGCCAGTGACGGAACCGGGGCGAGCTGATTGGCGAAGTGGTCCTGCGCAATCAGCGTGTCGTACCCCAGCGCCTCCGCCTTGCGCGCCGTGTCCTCCCACTCCGCGCGCGAGGTGGTGACGCTGTTGACGCCAAAACGGAAAGGCCGCAAGCGCCGGCTCACCCCTTCGCTGCCGCGATGGATTGCTCCAGCTCGGTCCGGATCGTGTTGCCGCCATTGTCCTGCCAGTCCTTCACGAGTTGATCGAAGTCGGTCAGCGGGCGTCGGCCGGCGAGCACGTCGGTAATGCCGTCGGTCAGCGTCTGGAACAGCGGCACGCCTTTGTTGTCCAGCATGGCGGAGCTGTAGCCCAGCGTCGGATCGGTCACGCCGACGGCGATGGCCGCCTTCTCGAAGTCGGTGGCTGCCTTCGCATAGTCCGGCACGCCGGGCCAGAACGCGACTTGCGGTCGCTGCACGATGTATTTCCAAGGCACCGAGTTGGCGTCGGTGTTGCTGGCCGGCAGGACGGTCACACTGCCATCGCTGTCCATGCTGTAGTCCACGTCTTTGACGCCGACGGTCAACAGGAGGTCTTCGGCACTGCCGAAGGGGGCCGCCAACCAGTTGGCCACGCGCAACAGTTCCTTAATGCGGTCTGGTGAGCCGTTGTTGAAGGCCGTGGTGCCAAAGTAGCCCTTCCCTAAAAAGTGTTGGGCCTGTCCGCCGTCGTGGGCCGGGAACGGCAGCACCGCCTGGGGCGTCACGGGTGGACTCAGTTTGGGTCCGCGGGTCCAGGCGTCCTGCCAGGCGTTGCCGAAGGTTTCGACGTCGAGCACGAATTTCGAGCCGATAAACGCATCACGCGCGCGAGTGCTGTCGGCGATGGTCAGCGCGTCCGGGTGATACAGGCCAGAAGCGACCAGGTCGCGGACGTAGGCCATGGCCTCTTTGTACTGGGGCGTCTCCACGTCACGGGTGAGCTTGCCGTTGGTGTCCATCGACCAGTTGTTGGGCGCGCCGAACATCGCCGCAAAGTAATAGATGTAGTACATCTGATTCTGATACGCGCCGATGGCCCACTGGTTGTCGTTCGGCCGGTTGAGGACCTGGAGGACGCGCTTGAAGTCGTCCGAGTTTTTCGGGACGTAATCCTGACCGACGGCGGCGTCGTAGACGGCCGAGTTTTTCAGCAGCATGCTGCCCGGGTAGTAGCGTTCGATCGGCAGCATGTAGAGCTTGCCGTTGCGGGCGCAACCGGAGTTCAACCACGCGTAGGTCGGAATCGCCGCCAGATTCGGGTAGTCCTTGGCGGCGTCGCCACCCAGGTAGGGGGTCAGGTCGGCCGCTTTGGCCTGGAGGAACTGCGTCAGGTTCTGTACCTGCGCCGCGCCACTCGGGTTGGCCCCCGGAATCAGCATGACGTCAGGCAGATCGTTCCCAGCCATGACCGTCGCCAGTTTGGTGAGGTAGTCCGACTGAGCAATGATCGTGAACTCAACGTCCGCATTCAGTTGCTTGTTTGTTGCTTGCCAGGCCTGGTTCTGGTCGACGGGAGTCGGCGGAGCCGGGGCGCTGTTGTTGGTGTAGCAGGCAATCTTGCCGCCGGCGCCTGGCGGCGTGTCGGGCAGCGCCTTGGTTGGGTTCTTCGGATAGTTGATGAACCCATCCTCGTACTGAGGTCCAGCGGCGGGGAAGTCGGGCTTTGGACCAGTGGTGTTGGCGATAAAGGTCGGCAGCGCGCTGGCGGGCTTGCTTTGACCGGGAGCGGGGGTGCCACTGGGCGGCGGGGTTGGAGCGGCGGGTGCAACGGTGCTGCATGCCGCCAGCAGCGGCAGTGCCGCGCC
Organism: Chloroflexota bacterium; assembly: GCA_019242065.1. The sequence continues at coordinate 1,687 of JAFAWJ010001144.1, read as the reverse complement.
ACCGGCGGCGGTGACGATGATGAGCCTGCGGCGGTTGAGTGTCATGTGGCTACTGAGCATGGAGCCGGGCGTAATGGTCGTCCAGAAATCGCCGAGTCCCGTCGATGGCTGTGCGCGCCCAGTCCTCGGCTGAGTACGCCGAGTCGCGCGGTGCGGGCCACTCGAGACTGAGCGGAATGTCAGGTGGCAGCGCGGCGAGCAGAGCGTCCACGTCCGCGTCGCCGTCACCCGGTCGAACACGCGGGCCTCCGTCGCGTTTGATGTCGTTGATCTGCGTGTACGGCAGCAGGGCTGGATCGCGACCTGCGATCTGGGCCGGAGTGTCGCCCGCACGCAGCAAGGCACCTGGATCGATGCACACGATGCCGTTCTTGCGCCCGGTTTCTTCGATGACCTGAAACGCTTTTGCAATGGGACTCAGCGTGCCGACCGGCGCTTCGATGGCCGCGACGAGCCCGTATTCGGCGGCCACGTCGCAGAACTGTCCGAACGAGTCGCGTTGATGCGACCAGTCGGGGTCGCGACCGATGACCAGCGCGTACGTCGCGCCCAGCTCCGCGGCGTATTCCAGGGACGGCCGATACTCCTCCCAGTCCATCTCTGGCAGCAGGTAGTAGCTGAGGGACTCGACCATCTCCTGACCGGAGTCGTCCAGCACGCGTTTGACTTCACGCTTGAGGGCGGCGTCGCTCAGCCAGTCGACCCAGTTGGGATAGGCCGGTGATTTGTGCAGACGAAATCCAAGACCGTCGTACCCGGCGCTGACGGCCGCCTGGATGTACTCGAGGGGCGGCGTGTCGGGCAGGGTGGTAGGTGCGAGCGTGATGCGGTTCATATGTTCACCTTCGGGGCGATCATATAGGATCCCGCAACCCAAAACGCCCCGCTGGCTTGCCAGCGGGGCGTCGAGGTGAGTGCGTGAGAGCGACTACTGTTCGTTCTGCTGTGTCGTCGAGTCCTTTGTCTGGACGGTGATGTGGCTCATCGGCGTGGTGCCGGGCGCACCATGCCAGTGGTTTTCACCGGCCGGGATCAGGATCACGTCGCCCTCCGTGACGGTGCGCTCTTCGCCGTCGGTCGCGACCACGCCGGTGCCCTCGGTGACGATCAAGATCTGATCCGAGGTGTGCTGGTGGAACTTGTTGCGCGAGCCGGCACTGAAGTTGACGACACTGAAGTTGAAGTTCTTCGAGTCCGCCGGATCGACGATGACTTGACGGAAGACCTCGCCCGTGAACAACGGGCTGACTGCCGGTTGACGGGGCAGGTTGCCAGTGCTGACGACTTTCATACCCTGCCCATTGTAGCCGTCGGCGATGAGCCGTCAGCTATCAGCTGTCAGCCATCAGCCGGTGAGGTCCGTCCTGTCGCAGTTTCTCCCGAAGGGCTTGTCTTCGACAGCGACGAGCTTATCAGCCATCGGTTGCCAGCTCGTGAGGTCCGTCCTGTCGCAGTTTCTCCAGAAGGGGTTGTCCTCGACAGCGAGGAGCTAATCAGCCATCGGTTGCCAGCTCGTGAGATCCGTCCTGTCGAAGTTTTCTCCCGAAGGGTTGTCCTCGACAGCGACGAGCTAATCAGCCATCGGCTACCAGCTCGTGAGGTCCGTGCTGTCAAAGTTTCACCCCGTGGGAGTTACGCTCGACAAGTAACGAGGCTGATAGCTGACGGCTCATAGGCTTACTCGCGG
>JAFAWJ010001067.1 GCA_019242065.1 Chloroflexota bacterium | reverse complement strand
CTGGCGTCTGGGAGCGCATAGTGGGGACACCAGACCGCTGCTCGCCCAGGAGCCCGGTCGGAAAGGACGGTCGCCACGCAGATGTCTCCTTTTTCCTCCGCGGACGCGGGGATCGCCACAGGCTCGCTGGACGGTCAAGGGTCGGCTGATCACGATCAGCCTTATCACTTCGGCTTTCGCCCCCGAGCGAACGCAACCTATCCGTTCAACACGCGTCAATACGCTCGTTTGCTGGTACTGCGGGGCCGCATGCAGGACACCCTCGGAGCCCCACTCGAGTTGCTCCCGTCGGCGGTGCGGCAATGCAACGTTCAACCTGCAGCCTGACCTGGACACCAGGCGGCAGCTCCGTTGGAGGTGCTCGTGAAGGAATGCGGCGCAGTGCGTGGCCCTGGCCATCAACGGCGCAAGCCACATCAGGGACCGGCCTCATACACAGTCCTCAGCCGTCCAACACCGACTCTCGGTCCGACGAACGGTGTCGCAGCCGCACGCGACGCCGCGGTGCAGCAGGAACGCGCGCGTATCGCACGTGAGCTACACGACGGCATCTCGCAGACCCTCTATGCGATCACGCTTGGCGCGTCGGCGGCGTTGACTCACCTGCAGCAGAACGAGCGTACCGACGTGCAAGGGCTCCTCGAATACCTCCTGGAGGTCGCGAACACGGGGCAGTCTGAAGTCCGCGATCTCGTCAGCGACATCCGTTGCAATCGACTGACATCCGCAGGGCTCGTCGGTGCGCTGGAGCATCTCGCCGCCGACGTCAGGAGGCACAACCGACTGGATATCCGCCTGGCACTCGGGCATGAGCCGGACCTCCCAGCGTCGACCAAGGAGGAGCTCCTGATGATCCTTCGCGAGGCGCTCCACAACGTCGTCAAACATTCTGCTGCGCATCGCGTTGACATCGTGCTCGAACAGCGCGGTGGAGCACTGCTGTTGGTGATCAAAGACGACGGCCGCGGGTTCGATGCCTCGAGGCCTCGACCGGGTCACTTCGGACTGCAGTCAATGCGCGAACGTGCGCTCGACCTCGGGGGGACACTGGCTGTGTTCAGCGCGGTTGGTGCCGGGACGCAACTCCGCGTCAGGATTCCCGCGCCAGCGGACGCCGATGGATGAGCTGGAGCGGCTCGTTCATCTGTATCGCACGCGGCAGGCTGCATCGGCCAGGTCGAAGCTCGACGTGTTGATGGACCTCGAGAGAATTCGGGATCCACGCGTCGTGGCCTTCCTGCTCAGGGTGTTGGGGGATCGACAGGAACGCGAGGATGTGCGGATCCATGTGGTCAGGCAGTTGCGCAATGACAGTGGGATCGTGGTGCCGTCTGACCGTCGCGTGGTCTCCAGGGCGCTGGTCGAGGTCCTGACAGAGAGATCGTTAGACAACCTCCGACTGCAAGCTGCCCTGGCGCTCGGTGACTTCACTGAGATGGAATGCGTGTTGCCCGCCCTCGCCGCCTTGTCGCTCGCGCATGATGAATCCATTGATCTGCGCTACGCGGCGTTTACGTCGATTGAGCGAGCGGGCCCAACGCCGCAGTCGACTGCGGTTCTGCTGCAGATTGCCAATGACGATGCGCTCGGGAGCGCTGCGCGAAGCGTGCTTTCGGCGTGGCATGTCGCGTAAAGACACTGCGCTTCAAGACAGGGGAAGGAAACCGCGTGACCGTTCGAATTCTGCTGATTGATGATCATCGCGTTGTTCGGACGGGCTTGCGTGCCGTTCTCGAAGCCGAGGCCGACTTTGAAGTCGTTGGCGAAGCGGACGATGGCAGCCGTGGCGTCAGTCTCGCGTACAAACTCCGACCCGACGTCGTGCTGACGGACTTGCTGTTGCCAGACCTGGACGGGGTGGCGGTAACGCAACGTGTTCGGACTGAGCTTCCGCAAACGCAAGTCGTCGTTCTGACCAGCGTCAGCGAGCAGGACGAGTGGATGGTGCGCGCAATTCGCGCCGGCGCCATCAGCTACATCGTGAAAACCGCGGCTGTTGAGGAGCTGGTGCAAGCAGTCCGCCAGGCGGCTGTCGGAGAAGTCTACGTGTCCTCGCGAGTGGCCGCTCGGCTCATTCAGGAGGTGCACTCACCTCACCAGATATGCCTCACGGAGCGCGAGCGGGACGTCTTGCGCGAGATCGCCATCGGTCGCACAGACAAGGAAATCGCCCGCGGGTTAGCGATCGCGTTGAGTACCGTCAAGACGCATGTGCGGTCGATTCTGGACAAGCTCGGCGTGGACAGCCGAACCCAGGCTGTGGTCTTCGTGCTCCGCTACAATCTGTTTTCGCTGGACGAACTTCGAGCGGCTTGATCGACGACGCGGTGAGTTAGGCGGTCACCGTCACAGCTCCACCGCGGTGCCGAGTGGCAGCTCTCGTCATGTGCAAGCTGGAGTAGCGACGTGGCCGGTCCGGGGTAGTCCGAAAGGGCATTGCCGACGAGGTCGACTGCCGCGCAGTTGCCTGCTCCTTATGTTTTCGTGATACGTTGGCGCGGTGGCCGGCGCGGATTCGTTCCTGAGGTCTGAGTCGTTCCGCAGTCTGCTTCTCCGCGACCGGGGTCGCACCGGCCTGGTCCAACGCGACCTCGCGATGCGCGCGGGCGTCAGTCGACGCTCGCTCCAGGACTGGGAGGCGGGCCTGAGCCTGCCAGGTGCCGAACGACTCCAGGCGCTGATCCGCGCACTTCTCGAGTCAGGTGGGTTGACCAGAGGCCAAGAACAGTCAGAAGCGAGGGGGCTCTGGGCAGCTGTCGAGCAAGAGGGGCCACGGCTGCATGCTCCTTTCGACCAGGAGTGGTTCGCGGGCCTGCTCGCCACGCAAGAACTCTTGAAATCGTCACCTTCAGGCCCGGCGGAGCGATCGACAGACGCAGCGGAGCGCGCTCAGGATTGGGGCGAAGCGCCTGATACTAGCGGGTTCGTTGGCCGCACTGAGGAAGTGGCGCTGCTGCGGCGCTGGGTGCTGGAGGAGCGCAGTCGGCTCGTGGCGGTGCTGGGCATGGGTGGTATCGGCAAGACCAGCCTGGCCGCCCGGTTGGCCCAGAGTGTGGCACCAAACTTCGAGCGAGTGTACTGGCGCAGCCTGCGCAATGCGCCACCAGTGAGCGATTGGCTGGCCGCGGTCATAGGTTTCCTGTCTGACCAGCAACTGGTGCCGCCGGCGTCTGAATCGGAGCGCATCGGCAGGCTACTGGAGTTACTTCGCTCCAGACGCTGCCTGCTGGTGCTCGACAATTCGGAGACCCTGTTTGAACCAGGCGTGCGCGAGGTTCGTTATCGAGCAGGCATGGATGGCTATGGTGGGGTCCAGCAGGCCATCGGCGAAACGTCGCATGTCAGCTGCCTGCTGTTGACCAGCCGTGAGGCCCCGCCGGAGCTCGCCTTTGTTCCTGGAGCTCGTGCTTTAGAGCTGCATGGTCTGGGCGTGAGCGAAGCCCAGGCATTGCTCGCCGACAAACGCATGAACGGCGACGCGCAAAGCTGGACCAGTCTGGTGGCTCGCTACGACGGCAATGGCCTGGCGTTGAAGATCGTCGGCGAAACCATCCGTCAGGTCTACGCTGGCCACGTCGACGAATTTCTCGCCGATGCTCTGGCAAACTCTGGCGCGGTATTCGGCGGCATCCGCCGCCTCTTGGACGTTCAGATGGAACGGCTCTCGTCGGTGGAATACGAGGTCCTGCGACAACTCGCT
>JAFAWJ010000777.1 GCA_019242065.1 Chloroflexota bacterium | reverse complement strand
CTCGGGCTGCCGACTGGTCCGGCGGAGGTGGAGGACGCCGAGGCCAGCGCGCTGTTCCTGCTCGAGGCGCGGCGAGTCCAGGTGGGCTTCAGTCTGCCTGAGGCGCAGCGGCCGTACCTGGTCAAGATTTGCCGCCTGTTGGGCGGCTTTCCGCTGGCACTGATTCTGGCGGCTCGCTGGGCGCCGGTGCTGCGGTGTTCGGAGATGGTGCGCGAGCTGGCCGAAAGCCTGGACGTGCTGGCGACGGGGGAGGCCGATCTGCCCGCGCGCCAGCGCAGCGTGCAGGGCATCCTGGATAGCGCGCTGGCGCAGTTGTCGACCGAGGAGCGGGCGCTGGCGCGGCTGCTCGCGGAGCAGGGGCACGATGGGGATGGGCTGAAGCGGCCAGGCAGCGAGATGCTGCCTGGCCTGCGCAAGCTCAGCGAGCAGGCGCTGATATCGATCGACGGCGCGTGCGGCGCGGCGCGACTGCACCCGCTGCTCTCGCGCTACATGCGCCGCCGCCGTCCGACACCCGTCATTCCGGCCTGAGCGTTCTCGGCCTGCGCCCCCCGCGGCGCCCACACCGGTGGTATTGGTCCTTGAAGCCAAGAACAGCCAGCTGTGCCAGTGTTCAGGGCGTCTGCAACGTGCCCGCGATCGCCCGGGCGGTGAGCTCGGGGAACAGCTCGCCCGTCGTCGAGCGGGCGTTGGGGTCCATGTAGCCGCCGGGTGTGTTGTGGGCCATGCCCGGCAGCGGCTTGACCTCGATGACGCCGGTGCTGCGGGCGGCGTTCCAGGCCGAGGCGCGCGCGATCGGCCAGCGGCCTGGATAGACGATGCGACCGATCTTTTCCATGATGTCTTTGTCGCCGACGAGATGATCGAGGCGCTGGACGACGCGCAAGCCCGGATCGCTGTCGAGGACGCCGCCCAGCGAGATGACGTGCACCGAGGTCCCGAGCAGGCGCTTCAAGAATGGCGCCGCGCTGACGGCGACCTGCGCGCCGCCGCTATAGCCCAACAACACCAGGCGCTGGCTGCCCATCGGGCGGAAACCGGCCTTGCAGGCCTCGCGGGCGATGACGTGGGCCACGCCGTAGGCGAAGATGGGTCCGTAGCGCGGGTCGGCCGCGACCGCGACCTGGAAGATATTGCGGATATTGATCAGGCTGCTGAGCAGCGCGTCGCCGCGCAGCCGCATGCGATCCAGTAGTTGCCAGAAGCTCGAAAAGGTGCGCATGCCGGTCAGTCCCACGCCCGCGGCGGAGTAGGGAAAGACGTCGCGGACGATCACGGCGCCCGGGATCAGCGGTTGCAGTCTGTCGAGGAAGCTGGCTTCTTCCGCCAGCAGCTCGTCGCCCGAGATGCTGCCGATGCCCGACAGGTACACCACCACCAAGTCCGGCAGCGGCTGGTGTGTGTCGGTTGTGTCGGCGGCGTCGCCTGCGCTGGGCGCCAGCGGCGTGTCGGCCTCACCGGAAAAGCCCGACCACCAGTGCAGGCTCTCGACCGGAGACAGCAAGCCGATCAGCAACACGCCGACCAGCGCCACGCCGATCAGCGTGAACAGCAGGTCGAGAATCATCCGGCGTGGTCCTGGGGTCCGAGGCTCAGCAGCGGGTCACTCGAGAGCAGCGGTGAGTTGAGACCGGTGCTGGCCCGCCAGAACCAACGGCCGACCGCGTCGCCGACCCCGCCGAAGACGCGCAGCAGCAGCCAGCGTCCGAGGAAACCAAGGACGGCGATCAGCGCCGCGAGCCAGGGCGTCACGCCGAAGACGACGCTGATGCCCACCACCGCCGCCAGCAGCACCCACAGCCGGAGCAGTCGGCCAATCGGCGGCCCGATATACGGAAAAAAGACGAACACGCCCAGGACCAGTGGCGCGAACGCGAGGCCAATGACCCTGACGGCCGAGAAAAAGGGTGGCCGCGCTGGCGCCAGAATGCCGCCGAGGATCCAGACCGACACGATCCAGACCAGCGCTTCGAGGATCAGCTCGACACCGCCCAGGAGCAGGGCCAGAAAAAACCGCCCGCGTGAGACGCGATTCAAAACCAGGACGACGGACTGCCCAAGCGTCTCCGACGCGCCGGCAATCAGCAGGATGACGAGTGCCTGTCGCAAGCCGTGATCGGACTGGTCGATGGCCCGAAACGCAGCGGGATCGAGGCGAAGCGCCCCGCTGATGAAGGACCAGTACGTGTCCATCGCTTATTCTGACGGGAGCTGCACGGGGACGCCGGGGGCGGCGACGTTCACCTGGAGGGTGATATTTTGCGCCGGCGGCGCGTCTGGCTCGAAGGGTCGGGTGTAGACGAAACCCACACGCGTCTGCCCCGCGCCGGCGGACGTGAAGCGGAAGCACTCGCGGCCCGGGGCGCCGATCAAGGACGTATCCGGCGGCAGGAACTGGCTATCCAGTGCCGCCGCGACGCCCGGATCCGGATCGGCGGCGATGCTCCAGCTGTAGCCAGTCGTCGGATTCGCGGCGAGCACAATCCCGAACACCTGGTTCGTTGCGACGGTCACGTCCTGATTGGCATCGGCGCTCGTCGTCGGCACCATGCACGCGTCCGGAGTCTGTGCAAACACCTGGAAGATCAGGGCGAGGGCTGCGAATGCCACGCTCACCGTCCCGCCACCGGCTCAGAATACCCTACGCGCCCACCCGGTCCTGAGGCAGCGGGCCCCGTCCTGCCGCGCAGGTGCAGCGGCAGCAGCGGGTGGACCCGCAGCGCCCCATGCGTGTGGTCAACCCAGACCAACGAGCGTTCGGACAACGGCCGCAGGCGTGGCAGCAGGTCCCGCGGAATGTCCGCCTTCGATGCCCGCCCGCGTTTGCCACGGTCGGGTGCGGCCATGGCGATGGCGTGGGTCAGCTCGCGTTCTTCGCGCGTCAGTTGTTCCAGCGTGGTCTCGAAAATGCTGCCGATGCTGCGGTGGCGCTCGGGCAGGTCCGGCTCGCTGGTCGCCAGCACATCCAGTCCGTGAGCCAGCTGCTTCTGCACGGTTGCGCAACCCAGAATCGGCGCCCAGCGAGCGGCGAGAATCATCGCCAGCGGAAATCCACCCAGGACGCGGCACAGCTCGACGATGTGCGGCCGTTCCTCGGGCGTCAGCTCAAAGCCGAGTGAGGTCCGGCACGCCTCCTGGAGAAACAGGGCGCTGGCTTCGGCGGACTCCAGATCGTCCGGGGTGGCGGGCACCTCGAGACCGTCGACGTGCAACACGCGTTCGCCGGGCAGGTGCAGTGGCGAGCGCGCCGTGGCGAGGACACGGACGTTCGGCGCCAGCCGCAGCATGTGCTCGACAACCGCAAGGCCAGCCTGCAGCTGCTCCAGGTTGTCGAGCACCAGCAGCATCGCGCTGTCCTTGAGGTAGGTGATGAGCACCTGCTCGGCATCCGCGGCTGGCGGTGCGGATAGACCCAGGGCGCCCACCAGCCCCGATGCGATGGCCCGTGTGGCGTCGGCGGCCTCGGGTTGCGGCGGCACCTCCGCGTACGACACGAAGACGATCCCGTCCGGAAACGGCTGCTCCGGGGGCAACGTCGCGGGTGTCGCGTAGGCTCGGGCAACTTCGATCGCCAGGCGGGTCTTGCCACTGCCGCCCAGTCCCACAATGGTCAGCAGTCGGCAGTCCGAGTCGGACAGAAGTGAGACCAGCTGTTGCAGCTGGCTCGACCTGCCGACAAAGGGTGCGCCGACCGTCGGCAGGTTGTGGGTCGGCGGGGTGATGGCCGCTCGCAGTCGGTTGAAGAGGGCAGTCGTGGCGGACAGTGGCTCGACGCCGAGCTCCTCGGCCAGGACGCGTCGGCACGCCTGATATTGGGCAATCGCGGCCTGGCGCTGTCCGGACCGGGCGAGCATGAGCATCAGATTGCGATGTCCCTCCTCCAGCCACGGCTCGTGGGCGAGCAACCGCCGTGCGGGCGTGATGCCCTGGTTCCAGGCCGCCTGGCGCAGGCTGAGCTGGACCTGTGCCTGGAGGATCTGCACGTACTGGCCGCGCAGCTCCTCCCGCTGGGCGTGCACCCAGGCTTCGAAATCAGGTGCGCCAACCAGTGTCAGACCTGTCAGAAACTCGTCACGGTACAGGCACGCCGCCTTGTCGAGATCGCCGAGTGACTCGCCGGACAGGCACGCGGCGAGTTGCGTCTGAAACTCGGTCACGTCGACCCGGTGTGGAAGGCTGCGATCGAAGAGGACCGTCTGACGGGTCGCGACGATGTACGCGCCGAGTGTTTGCCGCAGATCGACCAGGACGTTGCTCAGGTACTTGCGCGCTTGATCCTCCGAGCTGTCGCCCGCCAGGAGTGTGGCGAGGGCTTCACGCGC